>DATHGW010000246.1:0-2982 GCA_035317445.1 Puia sp. | reverse complement strand
GCGTTTGTGCATGCGGGTGGCTACATCGTCGAAAAAGAACTGCAGCCGGGAGAAATTCTGAAAGTAGATACGGGCTGTGTGGTTGCTTATTCACCCAGCATTGATTTTGACATTGAATTCATCCGGGGCATCAAGAATTGGATGTTTGGCGGAGAAGGACTGTTCTTCGCGTTGATGAGAGGGCCGGGAAAAGTGTGGCTACAATCGCTACCCATCAGCCGCCTGGCCAGCAGGATCATACAATACAGTCCGCAAATGGGGCACCGCAGAGAAGAAGGCAGCATTCTCGGCGGATTGGGAAATATACTCGACGGTGATGGATTCTGATAAAGGATGGTCAAAAAAAATCCGATCCGGAAAATATAACCGGATCGGATTTTTTTGTTATTTCATTATCGCCTGCTTGACAATTTAGCCAACAGCCGAAGAATTTCCAGGTATAACCACACAATAGTCACCAGCAACGCGAAAGACCCATACCATTCCATGTATTTGGGCGCTCCCTGTTTAGCTCCCTGCTCGATCATGTCAAAGTCAAGAATCAGGTTCAGCGCTGCAACAGTCACCACAACCAGGGAAAATACTATACCCAATGTGCTGCCTTCATGGATGAAGGCTATATCGATCTTGAACAAACGCAATACGATCGCAAGCAAATAAAAAATCGCAATTCCGGCAGTCGCAACAAAAATGACCGACTTGAATTTTTCAGTGGCTTTGATGATCTGAAAACGATACAGCAGGAACATCGCAATGACTGCACCAAAAGTCAGCAGTACTGCCTGCATTACAATGCCAGGTGCGGTTTTTGCGAATGCGTTGTTGTATGTGGCCGAAATGCCTCCCAGGAAAACTCCCTGAAGCAAACCATAAACAGGTGCCAGGTAAGAAGACCACGGTTTATTGAATGTCGTAACAATAGCCACGATGAATCCTGCAATGGCTGCACCGATCATCCATGGAACAACATTCTTGCCATCGTAAAAAGCTTTCCAGGTAAAAGAGGCGGATGCCATTACCATTAAAAAAAGAAAGAAAAATTTGTTGAGGGTTCCTCTTTCGGTCATTACTTCCGAACCGGGTATAACCAACGTATCTTGAAATACCTTTTCGCCTAACGCTGGATTACCGGATTTAAAAATAGCCATAGATTTAAAAGTTTAAGTCATGCAATTTACACAATAGGATTGGTATTTCGCAGCGAGTGGCTAGTAGCGACTAGCGAGTAAGATGAGACAATCGCATCAGGCGTTCCATAAATGGATGCATATCAATAAATAGCGGTAGCTCCCACTTGCTACTCGCCATCCACCACTCGCCTCCTCAATATAACTTTAACAAAATAGCCTTGATCACGTCAAACTTCGTCCATGGAATAAAATGATTGGCTCCGGGGATCATGGTCTCCCCGATTCCGCTGGCATTAACCAGCATTTTTTTTCCGTAGGCCACATTTCCCGGGGGCACCCAGGTATCTTTGGCGCCATGAATGAAATATACCCGGCAATGAATTTTTGGAAAGTCATTTTTTAATTTAACCAGGTCTGTTTTCAGGTACCATAACTCCTGGTTAGACGGTCGCATGGCGCCGGGCACAAAATAAGTAAGCGGCGTTTTGTATAGGACCGGTCTCCATTTTTCGGGTGCTTCTTCAGACGGATCTATAGATCCCGAAATGATCACTATCTCTGAGAATAATGACGGATTATCCGCCGCCAGTTTTACTACCAGTGGTCCACCGAGTGAATGTCCTGCAATAAATACAGGCCTGTTGTTTTGCAATACCTGGAAAAGCGGGCTGATCAATTCCGATTGCCGGGCCAAATGTTCGGGTTTGCCGTAGTCACTGTGACCAAATCCGGGACGGTCAACCGAAACCATTCTGAATCGCTTTACAAGATCCTTGTCTTTTAGATAATTCTCGAATGCATCCCAGCTTCCAGGGGTTCCGTGAATAAAATACAGTGTAGGCAGATGATCACTGCCTGTCATGGCATAATGAATATGATGTCCGTCTACGGTGATCGTAGCCGTGGTCAGGGTTATGCTGTCTTTGAGGAAATTCTTTTTTGCTTCTGCATCGTCAATCCTGAAAGACATACAACTCTGGGCAAAAACCAGCCAGAGCAGCAACAATATGCATAACCCCCAAAACATCTTCATAAGAAATCGTTTCATGACGGCTTATTCCTAAAAATAAAAAACCATTCACATAGCAGGAAAACTAAATGGTGAATGGTCGGCAATCGCTATGGAAAGACTTTACCTGCGCCTGTTTCGTGGTGGTGGTTTGCTGTTGTTGTCCCGGTTTGGGGGCTTTTGACCAAACCTTTTCTTCCGGTCTGCTTTCTCAAGTGTTTTTAAGCTGATCTGTCCAACCAGGTCCACGAAGCCATGTTCTTCTTCTTTGGGCTTGCCCGTGCTGACTTCAACAGGTTCCAGATCGTCGGGAGCTACGTTTTGGGCGTTCAGGCTTTTTATCTTTCTGACCCTGTCGATGGTCAGTGGAAATTGCTTGCTGCTATCTGGCAACACATACCACATGAGGCTTTTGAAGATGTCTTTTTTAACAAGGATTGCCGTTCCTTTCGCGACCTGCAAGGTATCTGCATTATCGGGAAAGCGCTGCAGGGCGTCGAGGTAAGTGTCCAGTTCATAATTCAAACAACACTTTAACCTGCCGCACTGGCCGCTCAGCTTGCTTTGGTTGATGGAAAGATTCTGGTACCGGGCTGCGGTCGTATTGACCGACTTAAAATCGCTCAACCAGGTGCTGCAGCAGAGTTCTCTTCCGCAACTGCCAATACCACCCACTTTTGCTGCCTCCTGTCTGGCTCCAATCTGGCGCATTTCCACTTTCACGCGAAATTCAGAGGCCAATAATTTGATCAGTTCGCGGAAATCAACCCGATCGTCAGCGATATAAAAAAAAGTCGCTTTACGTCCATCGGCCTGTATCTCCACTTCCGACATTTTCATTTC
>DATHGW010000245.1:0-9003 GCA_035317445.1 Puia sp. | reverse complement strand
AACCGTTTCCTGAGCAAAATCCATCAGCGTGGTACGATCATAAAACGGAAAGATCTTCACCCCCTTTGGAAGGATGGATTTGTTCAATTCATCCACTTTGTCATGAACGAGATCCAAAACTTCACTGGGATTTTCGCCCTTTCTCATTACGATAATGCCTTCGATCTGGTGCTGCATTTTATCCCTGGCCACCGATCCCAGCGAGGGCTTGGCAGATTCCTCTACCGTCGCCACATTTCTAACGAGCAGGGGTACCCCGTTCACCTTCGTGATGATGATGTTTTCAATCTCACCCACATCGTTGAGCAAACCAATGCCGCGGACCACGTAAGCTTGTCCGTTTCTTTTGATCACATCTCCGCCTACGTTGACATTGCTTCGGGCGACCGCATTATAGACATCCAGGGAAGTGAGGTTGTATTTGATCAACAGGTCAGGATTGACGCTTACTTCGAAGATCTTCTCTTCGCCGCCAAAGCTATTGACATCCGCAATCCCCGGAACAGACTTGAATTGACGGTCCAATACCCAATCCTGCAAAACAGTGAGTTCGCGAATGGAAAAGGTTGCGCTCTTTAATGTATACCGGTATATCTCACCGGTGGGGCCATAGGGTGGCTGTACTTCCGGTTTCACTCCATCCGGAAGATCTGCATTCATGAGGCGGCTCATGACCTGCTGGCGGGCGAATGCATCGTCTACGCCATCGTCGAATATGATGGTAATATAAGACAGTCCAAATGATGAGTTGGTGCGGAGGTTTGCCTTTTTTTGAACGGAATTCAATTCTGTTTCCAGGGGAATGGTGATGAATTTCTCCACCTCTTCTGCACTCCGTCCCGGCCATTGGGTTATGATTATGATTTGGGTATTGGTTACGTCTGGAAATGTTTCAATAGGGGTCTCTTTGTAACTCCAGATGCCCAGGGCCACCAGCACTGCAGTCATAAAAAAAACGAAGTAGCGGTGTCTCAGCGAAAAATGAATGATCTGTCTTATAAATTTATTCATGGGGTGTTAGAGCTTATCTTTCCATTAATGCCTTATATAAGAGGATCTGGTTTTGAGAAATGACTCTCTCGCCCTGCTGCAAACCTTGGGCAATATATGCCTTGTCCTGCACTATCTTGATCACCTCTACCTCCTGCAAATGGAGACTGCATTTATCGTGGTAGATGATCACAAAGTTCTTACCGTTATCGCTGACCAGGGCTGCTGCAGGAATGGTGATCGCTTTTCTTCCTTCCTTGTTTTTGATCATGATGTTGGCAAACATTTCCGGTTTCAATTCGTACCCGCGGTTAGGTAATTTTACCCTGATCTTCATTACTTTAGTAACGGGATCGAGTACCTGGCTCACCTTATCTACTACGCCCCGGTAAACTTTACCGGGGTAAGCGAGTGTGGTCACGTTGGCCAGATAGCCTTCCTTTACTTTGGCAATATCTGTTTCATACACATTGGCCCAAACCCATACCTCGTTGATATCGCCAATCGTAAAAAGATTCTCTGTATTGTCGGCGCGGATAAAAGCACCCTGGCTCATTTTTTTTTCCACTACGTACCCGCTGATGGGGGATCTCACTTCATAGGTTCCATCTGCCCTTGTATTGCCTTTGCCATTGATGGCGATCTGCTCCTTTAACTTATTCACTGATCCCAACGCTTTTTGATAATTCTCTTTTGCCTCTGCATATTCTCTTTCACTTGCAATACCATTCTGGTAAAGAGTACTGGCATTGTCCAACTGTCGTTTCGCGATGGCTTCATCGTTGTTTGCGGAAGAGAGGTCGCTATAGTTACCCGCGATGTCTGCGCTGCGTATAATAGCCAATTTTTGGCCCTTCTGTACCCTGTCGCCCAACGATACAAATACCTGCAAGGCCTGTCCGCTGCTGAACGGAAAAACCTTGACTACCTTATTGTCATTGAAATTGATTTCACCGGATAATTTCAATTCATCATTGATGTTGGAGGAAGTTGCGCTGTCAATGTGTATGATGGCGGCCAAAGAATCAGAGATGCATACAGCCGATGGTCTGGCTGGATCATCCGCCTGTTTTGGCTTGCACGAGCAAACAATGACTGAAGCGGCTAACGTATATAATAGATATTTCATTTTCATTAGTTCACCCTGATCATGTTTGTTGCCGTGGTAAAATCAATCTCCGCCGCGGCAGATTTCAATGAGGTTTCCATCTGCAGCTGTTTTGTTTTTGCATCCTTATAAGCGTCAAAAAAGTCAATGAACTCAAGCAGACTCACCTGTCGCTGTTCATAACTTTGTACCATACCATGAAACAGGTGTTCATAATTTGACGCGAGCGTGGCAGGTTGTTGTTGTTGCAGACCCGAAGCAATCAACAGCTTCCGGTAGGCCGCGGTCACTTCCTGTTCAGCCAGTGTTTGTGCCTGCAGCACCTGCGTTTCAGCCTGTCCTGTGCCCAGATGGGCAGCTCTGATATTACCCTTATTGGTGTTGAGCAAAGGGATGGGCAGCGAAATGCCCAGGCCGTAGTAATTGTTTATGTAGGAGCTTCGTTGGTCGTATTCTACCGCAACCGTAAGGTCTGGAATGGCCAGAGCTTTTTGATAAGATAAATTATGTTGTTGCCAGAGCAGGTTTGTCTTTGCAAGTTGGAGGTCGGGCCTGTTATCCCTCGCGCTATCAAGCAATTGCTGAACATTGAACATTTCGGGGCGAAATGTTATTGAACTGTCTGAAGAAGGGATGAGTATAGTATCTCCCCTGATTTGCAACAAGACATGCAAATCCTTTTGCAGATCCCCGATGCGCACCTCGAGTCCAGCCTGGTCGCTCTGCAGGCTATAGAGAAGCGACTTCACCCGGACGTTTTCTTTTACCGAGATATTGCCCGATTGCAATTGCGCATCCATACCCTTTACCAGGCTTTGAAGAGAAGTGGCCTCTGTAGCATAGATATTGTTTGTTTCCAGTAATTCATGTAAAGTGAAAAAATCTGTCCGCAGCAGGTAGAGCAGGTTGCGCATCACATCATTGAATTGCTGCCTGGCGCTCAGGACGCCATCATTCGAAAGACGGATCAGTTTACTTCTTTTTCCTGCTGTCTTGATCAATTCTTCTATTTGCAGAAATACCTGCCCGTAGTTGTTGTCGTGCCGGAAGAATTTGCCATCGTAAATATTCTGGTCGGTATTCAGGACCGGATTATCCCAGTATTTTGCCTGTTGCGCATAAGCCTGGTTGATGTCGACGTCGTATTTACGGGCGATCAATTCCAGGTTCTTCACCAGGAAAATATTTTCTGCCTCGGGAAGTGTGAGGCGCAGGCTGTCCGGACCGGTCGCGGCATGTGATGAAAGTGCAAGGGATAAACAGATGATTAAGGCAGGAAAGCCTTTCGGTATGCGCATTTTTCCAGGCGAAATTGAGGATGCAAAGCTGCAAAGGAGTTTGGTTAATACATACTTAACATGTGTTAACCCGCAGTTATTGCATCAACCGCATCAGGAGGGCACATTAAAGCGAAAACCCACGCCATGAATGGTTTCCAGGTTTACATCCTGGTCGGTTTTGAAGTGTTTTCTGAGCTTTGTAATGAACACATCCATACTTCTTCCCAGAAAATAATCATCTTTTCCCCAAACATTCAGGAGTACTTCCTCGCGTTTCAGGATCCGGTTGGGATGTTCACAAAGAAATTTAAGCAGGTCGGCCTCTTTTTGAGTAAGGTTAAACTCATTCTTGCCGATGGATAATTTCAGGTTGGTATAGGAGAACCGGATTTTCCCGATAACAAAAGAAACTGACTTTTCAGAATGCATTTTTTTTGTTCTTCTCAGGAATACTTCAATCCGCATAAGCAATTCCGTCATACTGAAGGGCTTGATGATATAGTCATCCGCCCCCGTTTCAAAGCCCCGGATCTTATCCTCTTCCAACGATTTGGCTGTTAGAAATAAGATGGGTACCAGGTCTGTCTGCTGACGTATCTTCTTCGCCACGCTGAAGCCGTCTTTATTGGGCATCATGATGTCGAGCAGGCAGATGTCAAATTCGTCCTTATCGAATTTGTCTATGGCAGACTGGCCATCGGCGCAAAGCACTACTTCATAACCAGCATCCACCAGGTTATCTTTGATCACATAACCCAGGGAAAGATCATCTTCCGCCAGTAACACTTTCGATTTGGTCGTTTGCATATTGATTAATTGAATGGTATGAATAATTTAAATTCAGTGCCGATGCCTGGCAAACTGATCACCCGGATTTTGCCTTCATGGGCGTCTATGATCCGCTTTACAAAATTCAGTCCGAGGCCGAATCCTTTCACATTGTGGATGTTCCCTGTCGGGACCCGGTAAAATTTTTTGAAAATATTTTTGAGGTATTTTTTTTCTATGCCCACTCCATTGTCCTTTATGGAAATAAAGAAATCCGCTTCATCCTTGCCGGTCTCCACTACGATGTAGGGGGGATGCTGCGAGTATTTGAGCGCGTTTTCAAGGATATTGACGATCGCCAGTTCCAGGTGAGCTTCGTCTGCCTGAAGTGGCGGCTGCTGGTCATCCATTTTCACTTCTATTTTTGCGTTGCGCTGGTCGATCAGAGGTTGCACTTTGTTCAAAGCCTGCTCGATCAGCTGATGGGCATCAACGCTTTCTTTGATGATGGGTAATTTTTTGTTTTCTATGGATGCCGCCTTGAGCAGTTGTTCAACCTGGATCTGCAAGTGCTCGGTCTGGTGCTTAATGATGCCGGCATATCGCGACAGGCGCTCGGGCTGACGAATGATATTCTCCATGGCCAGCACGTCCCCGGCGATCTTCATAACGGCCAGGGGTGTTTTGAATTCGTGGGTAAAATTGTTGACGAAATCCTTCTGGATCTCGCTCAGGAATTTTTGCCGGTAAAAATAGAAGAGGCTGACGGCCAGACCGATCAATGCGAGCGAGAGCGCGACAGAGCTGATAATCCAAAAATGCATTTCGCCCAAAATGTATTTTGATCTGTTCGGGAAATAGAGCAGAATATGGTCATATTTCCGGGTAAACACAGGCAGATCGCTGACGGACTGTGAAGCAAACCTTGAGGCGGGCGTTTGAAGGAACTCCTGGTACATGTATCTCCCCGAATCAACACTGTAGGCCCCGATCTTAACATTGGTCAATACGTCGAAGTCTTCCAGTTCATGCTGCATGTAGAAGGCCAGGGAATCTTTTTGGGGGATTGTATCGGCCTTAAAAACAAAATAATCCGGATCTGGATTGTCGATCAATTGCCTGAGGTTGAGGGGGGGATTGTCATTCATCTCCAGGTCTTCAAAAACCCCCCTGATGCTTTTCACCACATTAATATTGAACTGCTGTTTTTCAAAGGAGTATACCTTATTTAGCCAGTAGAGCTGAACAATAACAATCAGAGCAATCAGCACCGTGGCAGAGAGGACAAGCCACCTCAAAATGGATGAACGCATAATTAGAAAGTCGCTGAGCTGCAAAATTGCTTCAGTTATGATTCTCTAAGTTATGAAAATGGTTAACCGGTCGTTAAAGGAATTATTTGATCGGTGAACAACGGAGCAGATCTGTTAACATATGGTTAAGAAACAATATTTTTTCCGGGCAAGGGCTTACGATACATTAGCGCTTTCATTCAACTTAAAAACACCATTATGAAAAAAACCATCCTGATTGCCAGCCTATTATTTTTTTTGGCGGGTACATCCTTTGCCCAAACGGGTAAGCCGGAAAAGGCAAAAACGGCCGCAAAAACAGCTCCAGCCACAAAGGCAACCACTGCGGCAGGACCTGCAAAGAAAGACGGAACGGCAGACATGCGTTACAAAGAAAACAAAGATGCGGCCAAGGCCAAGCCTGCCACCACGCATATGAAGAAAGACGGAACCCCAGACAAAAGATATAAAGAAAATAAAAAGGCCAGTTAAGGGATTATTCAACGCAAAAAGAACGTCAGCCCGGCTGGCGTTTTTTTATGCCCGCCCCGGTTTTCAGGGCCGGAATTGCTGGGAACTATGCAAAACCTTTATTATCTTGTGTGATACCGTAAATTAAATCCAATCAATATGAAAAAGCACTTATTTTCCCTGGTTTTTCTTTTGGCTATTTCCGTCTTCGCCATGGCTGGTCAGATTAACAGGAAACATCCGCGCCATCAGCCACCGAGGCATCATCATCCGCGTCATTTCATTCATCATCCACGCCAGAAGCATGCTCGTCGTCCACACCGTCATCATCCGCATCCTCATCGTTATTAGTGTTTTGCCAGAACCGGTTTCACTTTTTCAGTAACGGTGTCTGCCAATCCTAAGGGTTTACTTTTAGCAAGGTCAACCAAAATAGGGGCTGCAACGAAAATGGACGAATAGGTTCCGGTGATCACGCCGATCAGCATGGCAAAGGCAAATCCTTTGGTGACCTCCCCGCCGACGAGGAAGAGGATCAGCAGCGTGACGAATACTGTCAGCGAAGTCATGATAGTGCGGCTCAAGGTATCATTCACGGCCCTGTTGATGATCTGTGCTTTGGTGGCATTTTTCATGATCCTGCTGTCTTCGCGCACCCGGTCGAACACGATCACGGTATCATTCATGGAAAACCCGATGACCGTAAGCAGGGCGGCAATGAAATGCTGGTCTATTTCCAGGGGGAAGGGCACCACGTCTTTCAGATACGAAAAAACGGCAAGCGTGACGAACACATCATGTAGCAACGCAATGATGGTTCCAAGCGAATACCTCCAGTCGCGGAAGCGTATGAAAATATAAAGGAAGATGATCACCAACGCAAAGATGGTGGCTTTCACCGCACCTGATTTAAGGTCATCTGATATGGATGCCGTCACCTTCTTGGATCCCTGAATGAATTTATTGGTAGCGGTAAAGTCCTGTCTGGCCGTCCCTGCAGGCAGAAAGCCTTTGAGACCCTCATATAATTTTTCCACTACCAGGGAATCTGCGGTCTGACCTTCCTGTTCTACCAGATAGTCCGTGGTGATCTCCAACTGCTGGTTTGAACCGTAGGTCTTTACTTCCGGAAATTTGCCGAAAACCTTGTTCAGCGCGTCTTTCACCGGTTCAGTTTGCACGTTATGGCCAAATTTAACGGTATAACTTCTTCCACCCAGGAATTCAACCCCTTTCTTAAATCCATGGAAATAAGAACTTACTCCCAGGAAGAGTACCACGACAGAAATAACATAAGCCACTTTCCTGTATTCAATGAATTTGAAATTCGCATGCTTAAAAATGCGTTTGGAAATGGGCGTGAAATATTTGAAGTGCCGGTTCTTGTTCGTATAGAAATCGGTGATCAGACGGGATACCAGGATCCCGCAGAACAAAGACAAAAGGATTCCCAGGATCTGGGTTGTAGCAAAACCAAGGACCGGACCCAATCCAAAATAGAAAAGCGTCAGCGCTGTTAACAGCGTGGTAACGTGTGCATCCAGTACGGGCGCCAGCGATCGCTTATACCCATCGTTGACCGCAATCTGGTAACTTTTTCCCCTGGTCAGTTCTTCTTTGATGCGCTCGAAAATAATTACGTTCGTATCTACTGCCATACCGATGGTCAGTACCAAACCAGCGATACCAGGTGCGGTTAAAGTAGCATGCAAAGCGCTCAGTACGCCGATAGTGAAAAGCAGGTTGAGGATGAGTGCAATATTGGCAACCCATCCGGCCGTATTATAATACACCAGCATCAGTGTAAAAATCACCAGGAATGAGATCATGAAAGCCAGGGTGCCGCCATGAACGGCCTCTTTACCCAATGCAGGCCCCACCACCTGATCCTGAACGATCTTTGCGGGAGCGTTGAGTTTTCCCGATTTCAGGATATTGGCAAGGTCCTGTCCTTCCTCCACCGTTTGGGTGGAATTTCTGCCCCTTCCCATGGTAATCCTGGAATTGCCGCCATTGATCTGTTCGCTAACAAACGGTGCTGAGTAAACGATATCATCCAATACAATCGCAATCGGCTTTCCTACATTGTTACCGGTCATCTTGGCCCATTCTTTTTCTCCCTGTTTGTCCATACTCATCTCTACCACAACCTCACCAGTAACAGGATCATAATCCTGCCGGGCATCCTTGATCACGTCGCCTTCAATTTTTGCCTTATCACTATTGGGCACAGTCTTTACCGCGTAAAGTTCAAGATAGTTCAGCAGTTTACCATCGTCATCTCTTTCCGGTTTGCCCCAGAGGAATTTCAGGTCAACCGGGAAATTATTGCGCACGACCGGGTTGGCCAGATATTCATTGATCGTTCCGGTGTCTTTCAAACCAGCCTGCCCGAGAAACGAATAATATTTTGGCTGATTTGTCTTGGGATCTTGTTGCGGTTGCGCAAACCGTATTGACTTGAATAAAGGATTCTGGTTAACTGCAGTGCCGACCGAATCTTTTTGTGTCGTGTCTGTTTTAACTACAGTGCTTGTATCTTTAATACCGTTCAAATAATTCTGCAGGGCCTTATCGGCATTTTGAATCGCGGTGGATAGTTCGCCGATATTATATACTTCGAAAAACTGGAGGTTGGCGGTCGATTGCAGGTATTTGCGCACCCTGTCAGGATCGGTGGCGCCGGCCAGTTCCACGGTAATGATTCCCTTGCTTTCATCCAGGCTGATCAATGGCTGTGCTACTCCGAATTTATCAATACGTTTATACAGTACCTGGTAGGTCTGTTTCATGGCGGCCGAAGCCTGGTCATGGATATAGCTGATCACTGCAGCATCAGAAGATTCGAAAGTGATCTTATTGCGGTTGCTGTTGGCAAAGAGCGGAGCCAGTTTCGCTGCAGGGTTTTGTTCCTTATACGCCTTGGCAAAGAGATCAATAAAATTAGCACCACCACTCGTTAATTTTACCTGTTGTGCGCGGGCAATGGCCTTCAATAAATTGGGGTCTCTGGGATTGTTGGCCAGTCCTTTTAGCAATCCGTCCAATGCGATATCCAGTGTCACGTTGATGCCACCCTGCAGATCGAGGCCGA
>DATHGW010000244.1:0-2664 GCA_035317445.1 Puia sp. | reverse complement strand
CATATTTCACATATTCTCCCGTTGCGGGCAGTTTGCGGGTGAAGCGATATACATACACTTTGGATCCGTGTTCGCTTTGCGTATTTGCCCAGGTATAATTCTGTACGCCAAAGATCATATCCCGGGAAAGTTTCAATTGGGAAACAGCAGCTGCTGAATCATTGCCGGAAGGGTAGAATTGCAAAAAAGTATTTGCCTCAGCCCCGTATTTTTCATTTGCTTCTTTGCGGAAATTTTCGGCATTTTTTATCGGGCCAAACATCAATCCTTCATCCTCATTCCAACCGGTAAGCAAGGCAACCTTATTTTCTTTACCGGCGGCAAAAATATTGGCAATTGCATCGGGCAAAACATAACCGTCGACGATGGGGCCGCGCAGGCCTTGAGCTTTTGGTAATAATTCTGAAGCAGTTTTATTTCTTAATTCAGCCACAGAAGATGCATTCAATGATTGTGCGATTTTTACGCCTTCCTGTTCAGCCTGCTGCAATGTTGTAGCTCCACGTAAAGGACCTGAGACAAAGCTTGCACCACTTTCAGCAACAGCCTGTTGAAATAAATTCTTTGCGATGGGTGAAGCAACAAGACAGTTCACACTCATGGAACCTGCGGATTGTCCAGCGATCGTTACATGGTTCGGATCTCCGCCAAACGCTGCAATATTTCTTTTCACCCACTCAAGTCCTGCAATCTGGTCCATTAGCCCATAGTTGCCGGATGCGTTTCTGCCGGATTCCCTGGTCAATTCAGGATGAGCAAAAAAACCAAATATTCCCACACGATAGTTGATGCTGACAAATACAATCCCTTTTTTTGCCATAGCTTCTCCATCATAAATAGGAACCGCACTGCCCCCGCTCGCAAAGCCGCCGCCATAGATCCAGACAAATACCGGCTGTTTTTCTTTGGGCGATTTTGCGCCGGTCCATACATTCAGATACAAACAGTCTTCGCTGATGGGTTCCTTCGGGATAAGAAATTCCTCGGTCCACATGCTGAAAGCAGCCGGCTTGGCCTGCATGGGGCTTGGCCCGAAAGCATCAGCCTTACGCACTCCCGACCATGATGCTACCGGTTGAGGCGATCTCCATCGCAGATTGCCCACCGGGGGCGCGGCAAAAGGAATCCCCTTGAAAATATGTATGTCGCCGTCTGCATTGGTTGTTCCGGAAATAAGACCGCCGTCAATTTTTACGGTGTCGAAATCCATTGCAAATTTGAATGATGCAAACGCCGTTAATAATAAACAGGTAACTGCAAGTAATCGTATTGACATTTTCATAATACCTTATTTAAGCGCGACGTTGACGGGGCAAACGGTTACAATAATAAAATACTTTCCTTGTACCGTCAAAATTAAAGAAATCGAAAAGCACCGTGACCGGCCTGGCTGTAAAACCATGAGATATCATTTCATTTTCTGCTCCAACTCGTCCAAAAAAGCCACCTGGGCAGGATTTATCTTTTGCCTCGCCGTTTCCAAATCAAACCAGGCGGCCCGGTCTATTTCAGGAAATGATTGTCGCCTGCCGGATCGCGGAGGCCATTCCATTTCAAACAAATTGCTGTTGATATGCTCGGCCTGAAGATCTCCCTCCAGCGCCCATGCATAAACCCATTTACCGGATTTCTGCCGGACGGGTGATAAACTGGCAAAGGCGCCTATGGGCCGGTTACCGGTTTCTTCAGTAAATTCCCGGATTGCAGCCTCGAGTGGATCTTCCCCTTCTTCAAACTCACCTTTGGGAATGGTCCATGCCGCATCGTCCTTGTTTTTCCATAGGGGACCCCCGGGGTGAACAAGCAGGACCTCGAGTTTTTTGCTAATCCGGCGGAAAAGCAGGATACCAGCGCTTTTGTTAGGCATGACTTTTTATATCTGAACCATTCAGCCTAGGATTTAATCCCGGCAAATATGTTTAACTTTAATCGTTGTCTACTATTCCAAATGACCTAATCGTACGCCAGATGCCGAATGAAAATGCAGCCTCGGATACAGTTGCGGCAGTACCGGTCTTGACCGGCGAACCACCCGATGCCGCCACCCCGCTGAAGTTCACTGTCTTGCCTGGTTATGCCCGCTATTTACTGGAAGAAAAACTGGACGAATATACAAAGGAGGAATTGCGTTTATCGCGCTCCATGGAAATTCCTTTGATGAAACTGCTGGTAGCCATGCCCGACGCTGCCGTCAAAGAAGCGATCTTCGAAAGGGCGGCTATCCTGTTGCGCGCCCTGAGCCTCAATCAGGCTTCAGATTATATTCAACAATCATTGCTTTCCTGGCTATCGGGCAAAACGGTACACATCAGCCGGGAACAGGTCATGATTGAAGATGTCGTATTGATTAACGTCATGCGAAGAGACCTGTTCCGGAATTTTTTATCCGGTTATACAAACGATCTAAAGAAAGGCTTGGAAATCATGCGCGAAATGGACCGGTTCACTTCCGACATGGAAAAGCGTTCGATCGTCGCCATTTTTCAAATGCAGAAACAACTGTACAACCACAGCCAATCCATGGCGCAGGTGGGGAACTGGCAATGGGATCTTCTTAGCAACAAACTGACCTGGTCGGATGAAATGTTCAGAATCTATGACCTGGCACCCCAGTCCTCATTTGCCGGCAATCTTGCGTCCTTTAACCACCCCGCCGACCAGGAT
>DATHGW010000243.1:0-2355 GCA_035317445.1 Puia sp. | reverse complement strand
AATATCCCTTACACCGCATCCACATCCGCAAGGATCACCACGCTGCGAAATTTTTTGTCGTGATGCAACATGATGGTCTGTTGCTGTATCACCTGCTTGGCGAGTTGCAGTGTGTGGCTGTCTTTTGGAAGTTTCAACAACAATTCCATCAGGTACTGGTTCCGCACACGATTCACGACGGGTTCGGCAGGACCAACCAGCCATTTTTCAAAATCACGCTTCATGTTATTGGCGACAAAATGTGCCGCCGATTCCACCACTTCTTTCAACTTGTGTTTGAATGTGATGAGGATGATGCGCGAAAATGGTGGATAGAAAAACTTTTGCCGGGCGGCAATCTCGTTCCGGAAAAAAAGCTGGTAGTCATGCGCCTTTACATAAGCCAGCACGGGATGATTGGTATTGGCCACCTGCACCAGCACTTTTCCTTCGCCATCTTTCCGGCCAGCCCTACCGCTTACCTGCTCCATCAATTGAAAAGCCCGTTCATTGACCCTGAAATCGGCAAAGCTGAGCAGGCTGTCCGCATCCAGGATGCCAACGAGATTTACATTATCGAAATCGAGCCCCTTCACCACCATTTGCGTGCCCACCAGCACATCGATCCTTTGCTGCTCGAATAACTGGATCAGGGTTTCGTGGGCATTTTTTCCACGAACGCTATCGACATCCATGCGCGCAATTTTCGCCTTAGGAAAAAATGTCTCCAGTTGTTCTTCAATTTTTTCCGTGCCGAAATTTCTTTGGGTGAACTGGTGGTTGCCACATGCCGCGCAGGTATTGACCGGTGGATATACCGTTCCGCAATAATGGCAGTGCAGTTTATTCGTGAGCTTATGATAGCTCAGCGACACATCGCAGTTCTTACATTGCGGGATCCATCCGCATACCCGGCAAACCTGGTATGGCGAATACCCACGCCGGTTCTGGAATAAGATCACCTGTTTATTTTTTGCCAGGGAAGCCGTGATCGCTTCCTCCAGCGCAGGACTTATGATGACCTTGTTTTTTTCTTTGTCGATGATCTTTTTGGTATCGACGAGTTCGATATCCGGCAACGCCCATTGTCCGAAACGTTCATTCAGTGTGACAAGTCCGTATTTCTGGGTCGATGCATTGAAATAACTTTCCACAGAAGGGGTAGCACTGCCCAGCAATGTTTTGGCCTGAAACAGCGAGGCGTAATAGATGGCGGCATCCCGGGCATGATAACGCGGAGCCGGCTCCTGCTGTTTGTAAGACGGATCGTGTTCTTCGTCGACGATGATCAGTCCGAGCCGTTCAAATGGCATGAACAGCGAAGAACGCGCACCCAAAATGATCTTCAGTTCTCCGCTCCTAGTCTTATTCCAGATCTCTACCCTTTCATTCTGACTGAATTTGCTGTGGTATATCCCGATGAAACCGCCAAAATGTTTTTGCAAACGGCGGATGATCTGCGACGTGAGGGCGATCTCCGGCAGCAGGTACAATACCTGTTTCCCCTGCCGGATGAATGCTTCCATCTGCCGGATATAGACCTGGGTCTTGCCACTGGACGTGATGCCATGCAGCAGACAGACCGGGAGGGACGTGAATGCCTGATCGATCTCTGCCAGGGCCTGCTGCTGGGCTGCTGTCAAGTCAAAATCGATATCAATATTTCCCGGAAGATATCTTAGCCTGTCGATCGTCCTTTTTTCTGCACGCAGGATATTTTTTTCGATCAGTCCTTTGAGTTGCGCGTCACTGGCGCCCGACTTTTTCAACAGCTCCGATTTGGTCACGGCACCTGTCGTCTTCATCAGGTGGAGGTAGGCCAGCAACAATTCCATCTGTTTTTCCGCCCTTTGCAATTTCCGGTCCTCGTTGAGCAGGCGGGCGAGGTTCTCCTCATCGGCAAGGTCGGGATTGAGCAGGATGAAGGTTTCTTTTTTCGGGCTGTAGGTTTCTTTTAATGCTTCCCAGACAAAACAACATTTTTTTTCGATCAGTCTTTTGATGACCGGGTACACATGCGAAGCCGAAAGGATCTGCTGCACTTCGCTTAATTTCAATTCCTTTTTGATCAGCAGAGCTTCGGCGACCAGGTATTCGTCGTGATCCAGCGCGGAGAAATCATCTCCATACTCCTCATTGAAGATCAGAATGGTTTCGCTGGATAATTTAAAATGAGCCGGCAGGGCAGCGGCCATCACCTCCCCTTCGCTGCAGAGATAATATTGCGCGATCCATTCCCATAATTTCAGTTGTTGCGGGTAGATGATCGGTTCGGTATCGAGCACATTCAATATCTCCTTGGGTTCGAATGCCTGGGGTTTATCCGGGTGCAGCCGTTTTACGATCCCCGCATACTTCTTGTTTTTTAATGCCACT
>DATHGW010000242.1:0-16760 GCA_035317445.1 Puia sp. | reverse complement strand
TCACACCGTTGATCTTTATATGGCTCTACCAGTATTATCAACTTGCTTTGCTAAAGTATATTGGTTACTTCATCCTTTTATTAAGTCCCTTCGCCCTTGTTCATTTTATCCATGGAGTCAACCTGGTCTTTTATGTCAGGTCATTCTTTCTCCTGCTTTCGGTTTTCATTTTCGCAATGGCTTTTTATCAGTTCCTCAGCTTGTGTACAACCATCCGGATCATTTTTAAGAATCTACTGCTCATCAATGTGCTCTTTGTCCTATTTGCCCTGTTGATGCTCAGCCAGCCAGCCTCGGTCGACAAGTTTTGGTTTACCAACGAAATTACCCAGGGCGTTTCCGGCATAAAAAGGTTAAAAATGCTGACTTATGAGCCTTCTTATTACTCGCTTTTATTTGCCCCCATCGCCCTGTATTACTTTTTGAAAATGGTGATCTTAACAATACCCAACCCAAAAACAGTTCTCCCCTTGCTGACAATACCCTTGCTTTTGTCCCTTTCGTTTGGTGTTATCCTTGGATTGGCGCTGGCCTTAGTACTTACATTTATTTATGGCCTGGGAAATTTCTTCCCGAATAAAAATTGGCCACTTTACGTGCTCCTGGCCGGCTTCATACTCCTGGTCACTTTAGTTGTGGTATTGATCGTTTTTCCGAACAATATTTTTTTTCTTCGCATCGCCAATGTTTTTTCCGGAAGGGATACCTCCTTCCGGGGAAGAACGTTTGATTCTTTCACGCTTGGCTGGCAGATTGCCAGTGCAAAAAGCCTCTATTTTGGCGTCGGCCTTGGACAGGTCAAAGAAATCGGCTATAGCTATTTTGTAAACTTTTATCACTATACAGCTTTTACGCCAGATGAGATTGGCATCCCTAACGCGGTGGGCGACACACTCGCAACCTTTGGGATCGTTGGCGTAAGCCTGAGATTTTTCGTCGAGATTTATCTTTTTTTCCGAACAAAGGTTTTCAATAATTATTACAGGCTTTGTCTCTTTCTTTTCATCTTTATCTATCAATTCACCGGAAGCTTTATTATGAATATTGCAGAATACGTGATTTGGGTAATGGCCTTTCACCCCCGGATCTTTGAGGAATTTGATAAAGCATTTTTTCTTAATCGCCTGGTACCCCGGCAGCGTGTGGTCAACCTGGAGCAATAAGCAGTTAAATCTTTGTTTGTGAAGATCCTTTTTATATCCAGAGCAACATTGTATAAAGACAAAGGGGGAGATACCGTCCAGTTGGTCAATACCGCCCGGTTCCTGAAAACTTTGGGCGTGGATGTGACTATAAGACTATGCAATGAAAAAATAGATTATAGCGATTATGACCTGCTTCATTTTTTCAATATCATCCGGCCAGCGGATATTCTGACCCACGTTGAAAAATCGGGTAAACCCTATGTGGTTTCAACAATTTATGTCGACTATACTGAATACGAAAAAAAAGGTAGAAAAGGAATGGCCGGCTTACTGTTCAAGACCCTGTCATCAGACTTCATTGAATATGCAAAGATCATGGCCAGATTTTTCACCAACGGCGAGAAGATCATCTCGCCGGGCTATGTATGGCTGGGACAAAAAAAATCTGTCAGAAAAATAATCAGGGCAGCCTCCATGCTGCTTCCCAATTCAACCAGTGAATACAACAGGCTGGTCAGTCATTATAAAGTTGAAAACAGGTACACCGTCATACCCAATGCGATCGACCCGGGATTATTTATTATGTCATCCGACAGGACAAAAAGAATGGAGAACCTGGTCATCTGCGTGGGAAGGATTGAAGGAAGGAAAAACCAGGTCAATCTCATTCGTGCGTTAAACAATACAAAATATCATTTGGTGATCATCGGTTCTCCATCTGCAAACCAGGTGAAATATTACGAACGCTGCAGAAGGCTTGCGGCAGGCAACATTCAATTTATCCATTCGCTGCGTCAGGAAGAATTGGTTCATTATTATGGCAGAGCCAAAGTGCATGTATTGCCCAGCTGGTTTGAAACCACGGGGCTTAGTTCGCTCGAGGCCGCAGTCATGGGTTGCAATATTGTCATTACGGATAAGGGAGACACCCGCGAGTATTTCGAAAACGATGCGTATTATTGCGATCCGGCCTCGGCCATGTCCATCCTTGAAGCGGTAGAAAAAGCTGCCAACGCGGGTTTTAGTGTGCACCTCCGGGAGAGGATCCTGACTCAATATACCTGGCCGCGGGCCGCAAAAAAAACATATGAGGCCTACCGTGAAATCTTAGAAGACAGGAGATACCAACTGATATGGATATAGGTATAATTGGAACGAGGGGTATTCCCAATCAATATGGCGGATTTGAACAATTTGCTGAATTCGTCGCACCTGCACTGGTCGCAAGGGGCCACCGGGTTACGGTCTACAATTCATCCCTCCATCCTTTTCAGGAACCTACCTGGAAAAATGTTCAACGCATTACAAAATACGACCCGGAGAACAAGTTGGGTAGTTTTGGACAATTCATCTACGACCTGAATTGTATCCTGGACACCAGGAAACGAAATTTTGATGTCATATTGCAACTGGGATATACCAGCAGCAGCATCTGGTCGAAGCTGTTTCCAAAAAAATCACTGGTCGTCACGAATATGGATGGACTTGAATGGATGCGAAGCAAGTATTCCAAGCCTACACAGCAGTTCCTGAAAAGGGCGGAACGATGGGCCGTTCAATACAGTGATCAACTGATCGCCGACTCAAAGGGCATACAGGCCTATTTATTTGAAAAATACGGGAAGGAATCTGAATTTATTGCTTACGGAGCAAATCTGTTTACCCAACCAGATCCACAAGCGCTTAAAAATTATGGCCTTACAGCATATGCGTACAATCTCTTAATCGCCAGGATGGAACCGGAGAACAATATTGAGACCGTTCTCGTCGGCCATCATGCTTTGTTCAAAAGTGAAAAACTGATCCTCATCGGCAATTACAACAACGCTTTTGGCCGGTACCTGAAAAATAAATATGAAAATCAACAGACGATTTTTCTTGGTCCTGTTTATGATTTGGAAACGCTCAATAACATGAGGCATTTCTCGCATTACTATTTTCACGGCCATTCGGTGGGAGGCACCAACCCCTCTTTGCTCGAAGCAATGGCCGCCCAGGCACTGATCGTGGCCCACGACAATATCTTTAACAAATCCGTACTCGGTGAAGATGCATTGTATTTTTCATCTCCGGCAGACATCACGACCATTTTAGAGAATCATCGGGTAAAAACAGCTTACGAAACATTCCTGCTCCATAACAACGACAAAATTGTCAATCTTTATTCCTGGACGCGGATCACCGATCAATTGGAACATTGTTTATCCGCTGCCCTGGAAAAACGACACTCGGGACATTGACCCCTTAATCGTAGTGTTTTTTTACTCTCGAAAACCTGGTGCGATAGGATTTTGTCAGCCAATCCAATTTCAACTTCTGCAAAAATTTGGGAATGGCGATCGCCAATACATGTTTGTAGAAATACAATTGATTCTTTATTTTTTCTTTCGGAAAATAGGCGTTTTTGATTGCGAGCGTTTCTTTGCAACCAAGCATCCATCGGGCATCGCTCAACCCCTCCCAGCGCATATTGGCCAGTACAGCCGGAATATAGGTGAACCGGCAATGATTGACCATCAATCGCAGCATCATGTCGTAATCCATGGCGCAGGTATATTGCTCATTAAAAAGACCAAACCGGTCGTAGCAGGCCTTCTTCACAAAGACCGTTGGATGGTTGATCGTCATTTCCCTGGCAAGGAATTCGTGGTTCCCACGGAGTATGAAATCCGTTTTTCCATCTTTAAGCAGCCTCAGGTCGCCGTAAGTGATATCACCATCGCCAATGGCCGAGACAACCTTTTCAACAGTGTCCGGCTCATACCAGTCGTCGGCATTAATCATACCGATAATTTCTCCCTTTGCTTTTTTTAACCCTTTATTGAACGCATCACTGATCCCCTTGTCTTTTTCGCTGAGCCAAAAGGCGAGATGCTGCTCATATTGCTTAATAATCGAGAGGGTATTATCGGTAGAACCTCCATCGATCATAATGTATTCAATAGGCGCGTACGATTGTTCCACGACGCTTTGAATCGTTTGCTCAAGATGTTTTTCTCCATTATATACGATCGTGATGATGGAAACAAGCGGTGAATTGGCCATGGATGCAAATGTAAACGTATATACAAGAAATAATCTTGCTGGTTTTGCCGAAATTGTATAAAATTTACCGTTCATGATCCTGGACCATAATCCCATTTTTCGCAACCGGCTGTATTTCTTGCTGCTATTGGCGATTATGGAAACCACCCTGCTGGCCTGGTTCAACATCAATGCCCAGCTGATCATCGGCTTGCTTTTTTTCAGGTTGATGGAAGGCAATCCACTCAGGAACATTAAAACGGCATTTTCCAACACATTTTTTCTTTCCTGTTTTTTGCTTTGCCTGGTCAAATGTGCCGGGCTCTTGTACGCACAGGATGTGAACTTTGGCTGGTATCTGCTGCAGAAACGGGCCACCCTGGTGGCCATTCCATTTATCTTTTGCTGCGCGCCATTCACGGATAAGCAAGGCCGAAGAAAAATCATGACCGCCTTTTGTGTGTTGCTGCTCATCACATCAGTATACTGCCTCATTGTGAACGCCTGGCAGTGGGTGGACCAGAGAAATTCAACGATCTTTTTTTATCATGCACTGGTTACACCCATTTCGCAGAACGCCATATTTTATTCTGCCTTTTTATGTTTTGGTCTGCTGTTCCTTTTGTCGGATGATTTGTACGGACTGGACAACAAACCCCGTCTCAGGAAACAGTTCCGGATTTTTATGATCCTTTTTTTCGTTGGCTTTATCGTCCTCCTCTCATCCAAACTGATGCTGGCTATCGCCCTGCTTATATTGGCTGCTTTTTTGGGCAAAAAAGAATCTTTTAAGAAAAACAGAAAATTGGTCATTGGGACAGGGCTGCTTTGCCTACTCATCGTCATAGTGGTGATGATGACGAAAAATCCCATCCGGGAAAGATGGCTGGATGCGGTGAGTGGTCCCATCAAAAAAGAAAACATTTCTCCCGGCACTTCGTTTAACGGCGTGCAATTAAGAATACTCCAATGGCAATTTGCTTATGAAATCCTCAATGAAAACCATGCCTGGTTCCTTGGCGTTAGTCCAGGCGATACGCAGCACAAACTGGATCAAAAATATATCCATGCCAACATGTATTTGGGCAATCCCGCATTGCATGATACCGGCTTCCTGAACTATAATTTTCATAACCAGTACATTGAAGAACTCGTTCAGTCTGGTATCGTGGGTCTGTTGTTGTTACTGTTTTCCTGTTGGGCCCTGGTGCAGCTGGCCATCAGGGTGGGCAGCCGGGAAGCTGGCTTTACTGTCTTCATTTTGCTTGCCCTGTTCTTCACCGAATCATCCCTGCAAATGCAGGATGGATTATTTTTGTATACCTTTTTCCCTTGCATGCTGCTATTTGATACAGAGAGACGGGCGATTTGAACAATAATCCCCTTCAGATGTCTTGATTATGAAATCTTGTCAGTTTTAAGGAACTTGTACAAAAATTGCAGGTAGCAGGGTCTTTATAAAACCATTATGAGAATTCTAATTAACTATCTTAAACCTTATAAATGGCTGCTCGCGCTGACGATAGGCCTGGCTTCGATCAATACAGGTTTTTCCCTGATCGACCCCATCATTTTGGGGAAAATGGTGAAACTCGGGTTCGATTACAAGAAAATGACCTCGGATGCATTTTTCCATTCGGTGTTGTTGCTATTGCTGGCCTCCATTGGCGTGGCCATGGTAAGCAGGATCGCCAAAAATTTCCAGGATTATTTTCTCAACCTCATGACACAAAAATTCGGCGCCAGGATATTTACCGATGGCCTGAAGCATGCCATGAAACTGCCCTACCAGGATTTTGAGGATCAAAGAAGCGGCGAAACCCTCAGCATACTGCAGAAAGTGCGGGACGATACAGAAAAGTTCATGTCTTATTTCATTAACGTTCTTTTTGGAATCCTGGTGGGGTTGGTCTTTGTTTTCATCTATTCTTTTTTTATCCATTGGTTACTGCCAATCGTCTATTTCGTCGGCATCTTCATACTGGCCACCATCACCAACCTGCTCAGTAAGAAAATTAAGACCATTCAAAAGAACATTGTCTCCCAAACCACAGCCCTGGCCGGTTCTACCACGGAATCACTGAGAAATATCGAACTGGTCAAAAGCCTTGGACTGACTGCACAGGAAGTAGATAGGTTGAATAAAAATACGTTCAAGATACTCGGACTTGAACTCACCAAGGTGAAGCGCATCCGGAGCCTGAGTTTTCTGCAGGGAACCCTGGTCAATACACTGAGGCAGATCATCCTTTTTTTAATGATGTGGTTGATCTTCCGCGAAAAAATGAGACCCGATCAACTCGTCACGATGCAGGTTTTTTCTTTCTTTGTATTTGGCCCTTTACAAGAGATCGGGAATATCATCCTCTCCTACCGGGAGGCAGAAGCTTCGCTGAATAATTTTGAAACCCTGATGAAAAAGGCGCCGGAGGCACAACCCATGAACCCCAGCCATTTGGGAGATATTCAAACCTTGTCGTT
Source organism: Puia sp. (assembly GCA_035317445.1). Classification (GTDB taxonomy): domain Bacteria; phylum Bacteroidota; class Bacteroidia; order Chitinophagales; family Chitinophagaceae; genus Puia. The sequence goes on along the minus strand of DATHGW010000242.1, from coordinate 10,110 downwards.
CCGGAATGTTGTTTTCAAACATAAAACAGCCCAGCACCATGCTATCGACAACATCAGCTTTGATGTCAGGACCGGTGAAACCATCGCATTTGTTGGACCTTCGGGATCAGGTAAATCCACCCTGATGAAATTGCTGGTCGGGTTGTATCGGCCCAAAGAAGGCAATATCCTGTACAATAACCTGGATGAAAATTCCATCAATTTTGACGATCTGCGTAACCAGATCGGGTTTGTTACACAGGATACCCAGTTGTTCTCCGGAACGATCAAAGAGAACCTGACGTTTGTGAATCTCGCGGCAACAGAACAGGACCTGCTGGCCGTCTTGGAAAAGGCTTCCTGTAACGGCCTTCTTGCCAGGGCGGAAAAGGGACTGGATACGATGATTGGCGAAGGGGGTTTGAAATTATCTGGCGGAGAAAAACAGCGCATATCCATTGCCAGGGCATTGCTGCGCAAACCCAAGGTCCTGATTTTCGACGAAGCTACTTCTGCGCTCGATTCCCTGACTGAAGAAGAAATCACGCAAACCATCCGCGATGTTTCCTCCAGAAGGAACCAAATAACTGTCCTGATCGCTCACCGTCTTTCTACCATTATGCATGCAGACAGGATCTATGTGCTTGAAAAAGGCGAAGTAGTGGAGACAGGCACGCACGAAACGCTGTTGATGGAAAAAGGATTGTATTATGCCATGTGGAGACAGCAGATTGGCGAAAGAAAATATATGCCCTCTACTGCCGTAAAAGAGCCGATTTCAGTGAATTAATAAAAACAGCACCAAACCTGAAATCGGGGTTAACTTTGCCGCCACAAAACAGCAGCCGTCAAAATGCCTACGCCATCAAAGCCCAATTATTTTTGGAGCATGCTCACCATGAAATGCCCGAGGTGCAGAAGAGGCTCCATGTTTACCAATAGCAATCCATGGAATCTAAAGCAAATGCTCAAAATGCCCGAAAAATGTCCTGTGTGCGGGCAACCGTTTGAGCTGGAAGTGGGCTTTTGGTACGGGACAGGCTATGTAAGTTACGCATTGACCGTAGCCATGACTGCCGCCAGTCTCGTGGCATGGTGGCTCATCATCGGCCTGTCTACCGATGACAACCGGTTCTTCTGGTGGCTCGGCATCAACTCGGTAGCCCTTATTGTACTACAACCCTGGATCATGCGGCTGAGCAGGGTCATTTATCTGTATTTCTTTGTCAGCTACGATCCGAATTATAAGGACGGGAATGTAAAGACCTTTGATTATAAATCAGAAGGCTATATCAGGGAAGAAAACAAATCTGAACAAAAATAAAAGCCAGGACATGATTTCCTGGCTTTTTTGAGCTATGACAAAGGGTTAGTAAGACTATTAACGGTGGGGAGTGGATATTATTATTCTAGGGAATAAGAAATAAGGAATTAGAAATAAGGAAGTGGGGTTTTTAAGCTGCACTACTTTCTTATTCCTTATTTCCCTCGAAGCTAAACTTCCGAGATCAAAAACCTCTCCTTACTCCGCACTCCTCGCTCAGTCATTTCCAGCGTGCAACATTCATTCAGCGCATCGTGTTCGAAAAAAAGAACATAGTCATTGTCGACGGCTTTGTTGAGAAACGATTTCTTCTCAGTCAGCGTAGTGAGTGGAAACATGTCATAAGCCATCACGTAAGGGATCGGTATATGTGCAACAGTAGGCAGCAGATCCGCCATGTAAACGACGGTCTTCCCTTTATACGCAATTTGTGGCAGCATCATCGCATCCGTGTGGCCGCAGACAAACCGGATCCTGATGTGCTCGCCAAAATTGACAAGGGTTTGTGACAGATTTATGGGTACTTCGATCATCTTAAGTTGTCCGCTCTCCTCGATGGGAAGGATGTTTTCTTTAAGAAAAGAGGCCTTCTCTCTTTCATTGGGCGTCGTGGCCCAGGACCAGTGCCGCTGGTTGCTCCAGTAGGTTGCATTCCTGAATGCAGGTGCAAGCTGATCGCCCTTTCGTACGATACTACCCCCACAATGGTCAAAATGCAAATGGGTCAAAAAAACATCTGTAATATCATCCCGGTTAAAACCATATTTTGCGAGGGAAGAATTGAGCGTATCATCACCGTGAGGGTAATAATGGCTGAAAAACCGGGCGTCCTGCTTATCGCCCAAACCATTATCTACCAGGATCAATCTTTTACCGTCCTCTATCAAAAGGCAACGCAGGGCCAGATCAATCAGGTTCCGCTCATCTGCGGGATAAACCTTGCTCCAGATGGATTTTGGCACCACGCCAAACATGGCTCCGCCATCCAACTTAAAATAACCCGTAGGAATGCTGTAGAGATTCATAATATACTAACCGGCGAAGGCTCTTTCCTGCTGTTTACAAACATCAACAAGACAAAGCCAATGAAAAAAAAAGTCATCAGCGAGAGCACGGAATTGCGCATACCCCCGAGGAACTCACCTACATAGCCAAACGAAAGCGTACCGAGCACGGTTCCTACTTTATCACATACGTCATAAAAACTGAAATAGGACGCAGTATCGGTCGTATCGGGCAATAACTTGGAGTAGGTAGACCTGGACAGCGACTGAATCCCACCCATCACCATCCCTACGGTAAACGCAACGGCGTAAAATTGGTTGACGGTATAAGTAAAATAAGCTGCCAGGCAAATGCCTATCCAGACAATGATCAGTATCCCCAATGCAAAAATATTGCTGGTTTTTTTCGATATCAGGGAGAAAAGATAAGCGCCTGCAATCGCAACCAACTGGATGATCAGGATGGTTATGATCAGCTCTGCAGACTTCATTTTCAGTTCATCGGCGGCAAAATAAACGGCAAGGTACATGACCGTTTGAACGCCCATATTATAAAAGAAAAAACTACGAAGAAAGCGTTTAAGCGCCGGGTAAGCTTGCAATTGACCCCATACTTTTTTTAGTTCATAAAAACCGTTGGTAAGCAGGTTATGCTCGGGTCTCTGCTCCGGCACTTTGGATGGCGGAAGCCGCCGGAAAGTGATTTGTGCAAATCCTGCCCACCATATTCCAACGGAAAGAAATGAAATACGTACAGGCAGATTGCCGAACCCCCAGCCCCGTTGTTCGTTCAACATGATAAATGCTAGACAGACCAGCATCTGCAGCACGCTGCCAAGATAACCCAGGGCAAATCCCGTTGCGCTTACCCTATCCTGGTCCTCTTCCGCGGCGATCTCCGGAAGGTAAGCATTGTAAAAAACAATACTGCCGCAATAGCCAATAGAAGCGACCACCGAAGCCAGCAGACCCAGTGCAACATGCTCTTTGGTAAAAAAGAACATGCTCCCACAGGCAATAGAGCCCAGGTAGCAAAAGAATTTCATAAAGGCCTTCTTATTCCCCTTATAATCGGCAATCGAAGACAGGATCGGAGAAAGGATCGCGATGATTAAAAAAGAAAATGAAATGGAATAGGAAGCTAGGGCTGTTCTTTCAAACGTCCTGCCCAAAATATGTACCTGGGGATCGACGATGGATGTATAGTAAGTTGGAAAAATAGCCGAGGAAATAATCAGTGAATACGAGCTGTTTGCCCAATCATACATGGCCCAGGCCGTAATTATTTTTTTCGGAGCAGTTTGCATTTTCCTATGTAAGATACAATAATTCCTTACTCGGAACCGCTACAGTAAACCCTTGCGGATCAGCACCAGCACCAGTACACCGACGATGATCCGATAGTATCCGAACAATCTAAATCCATGTTTTTGCAGATAGCCGATAAAGAACCGGATGGCGAGAAGGGCCACAACAAAAGAAACCAAACTCCCCACGATCAATAGGGTGAGGTTATCTTTTGCCAGCACTTCGGGATTGTGCTTGTAGGTATCGTAAAAGCTTTTTACCGAAGCAGCGAACATCGTCGGCACAGCCAGGAAAAAAGAAAATTCGGCTGCCGTGTTCCTGTCAAGCCGCTGGCTCATTCCGCCGATGATCGTTGCGGCGCTCCGACTCAGACCAGGAAAAACAATCGATAACACCTGAAAGCAGCCGACCACAAAAGCGTGGCGGTAGCTGATCTGTTCCTCGTGATGTATGGTTGGCCTGGTAAACAAACGGTCAATGAACAACAGGATCACGCCGCCAGCGATCATCACACAGGCGATAAAAACCAGGTTGCCCAAAGCCGCGTCAATATGCTTTTTGAACAAAATCCCGAAGACGATGGCAGGGATCAGCGCAATCAATAATTTGATGTAAAAACTGCTCTTCTTAAAGTCAAAAAACTTTTTCCGGTAAAGCACAACTACAGATAAGATCGCAGCGAGCTGAATGACCACTTCGAACATTTCCCTGAAGGGGGATTCAGTTACACCAATCAGCGGATTGGTAAATTTCATGTGGGCCGTGGATGAAACGGGCAAAAATTCCGTTAAGCCCTCTACAATGGCCAAAATAATGGATTGAATGATGTTCATGCAGCGGTAGGTTAAATAAAAAAAAGCGACAGATCATCCATCGCTTCAATTTCTTCTTGGTTTATTTATTGTCCTGTGTCCTTCGATTTCTTAAAAATGGCAAATATCTCCAGGGCCAATCCGGCCAGGATTAAGATCGGTGCAATGGTGATCCGTGTAAAGCTATACACTTCATTCGGGTTAAAAACATTGGGATCTTTGCTTTTGCCGCCAGTCATCAGGAACAGACCCAGCGCCATCACCGCCATCCCGATGATCATCCAACGGTAATTTTCCTTCCCGAACAGCGGGATATATTGTCTTGAATTCGTTTTCTTTTTTTCGGCCATATGGTGATTTTTGTGGAGGCAAGGTAATGAATTGTTCGTTGATGGGGAAAAGCTAGTCGGTAGTAGCGAGTGGCAAGAGGAAATGCTAGCCACTCGCCACCACCCACTTGCCACTCTCAGTACAGCTCATCCAATTTCATCTTCAAATACTTGATCACGCTGCGATGGGTGCTCGCAAAGGAAATAAAAACGCCCAATAATATGATCGCCCCAAATAAGGCAAGAAGCAGCGTATAGTCGCGCAAGGCCTTAAGTTCGGGGAGCCGGTTTTCGGTGAGAAAAATGACTGCCACAATACCGGCGACAGCCAGCAATCCACTGATGGCACCATTCACCAATGCCCTGATGTCCATTGGCCGGGCAATAAACCACCGGGTGGCGCCGACCATTTGCATGGTTTTGATCAGAAAGCGGTTGCTGAACATGGCCAGCCGGATGGTATTATCGATAAGGAAAATCACCAATATGGAGATGACCACCGTTACCGCAAGTAAGATCAGGCTGATCTTATTAATGATATTGTTCAGGTTGCTGACCAGCGACTGCGGATAGAGCACATCACTCACGGCAATATTCTGCAAAAGGTCATTCTTTATTTTTGTGAGGGAATCATTCACGGCATATTCACTTCTGATCTTGAAATCGACGCTGGCAGGAAGCGGATTTTTGTCCAGCAGGGTACCCCAGTCCTTATTTCCTTCCTGCATGTACCTTTGCTTGGCGGCATCTTTCGTGATGTATTCGTAACTCTTGACATAGGGTTTGCCGGCTATATACTCCACCAGTGCGGCACTGTCTTTGGGGGAAACATTTTCGCGCACATAAACGTCCATTTCAATATTTTCCCGGAAGAATTGTCCGAGTTTATTGGCATTGATGACGATCCAGCCCAGCACCCCCAGCAGAAACAATACCAGGGACACACCGACAATGGACATGAGATAAGAAGGCGTTGAACGTTTGGCATATCCTTTTCCAAATTGCGCCATAATTGAACAAATTTTTTGAGCTCCTCGTAATTTGTGACGGGCAAAAATAACGGATTTAGAGGCACAATCCCTATTTTTGTTGCCCTCTAAACGACGTCGTCACAGCATTATTTTAAAGGATTGGGCTTTTAACTTTTCGCCAACCTTTGTTGTCATGATGAAGAAAAAATGCCGGGATCAATATTATGGAATATCATTTCAGGGAGATAGAAAAAAAATGGAAGGATCAATGGGAAAAGAAGCGGATTTACCAGGTCAGCAATGATTCTCCCAAACCATCTTACTATGTGCTGGACATGTTTCCTTATCCAAGCGGATCGGGCTTGCATGTAGGACATCCATTGGGTTATATTGCCAGCGATATTTACGCGCGGTTCAAAAGACTCAAAGGATTCAATGTCCTGCATCCCATGGGATATGACGCTTTTGGGCTACCGGCAGAACAATATGCCATCGAACATGGCATACACCCGGCCGTGAGCACCGAAGAAAATATGATCAATTTTCGCAGACAGCTCGACAAGATCGGATTTTGCTTCGACTGGGACCGCCAGGTGAAAACCAGCGATCCCCGCTATTATAAATGGACCCAATGGATCTTCCTCCAATTATTCAAGGGCTGGTACAACCGGAGAACCCGTCGGGCAGAAAATATTTCGACACTGGTTCAGCTGTTTGAAAAAGAAGGAAATGAATCGGTTAGTGAACAAAATCCCGGCAGGGGAATCTTTTCCGCTTCCGATTGGCAACAGTTTGATGAAAGGGATCGCCAGGATATCCTGATGGAATACCGGCTCGCCTACTGCAGTTACGGCGAAGTGAACTGGTGTGAGGCCCTGGGCACCGTATTGGCCAATGATGAAGTGATCAATGGGGTGAGTGAACGCGGCGGCTATCCCGTGGTGAAAAAGAAACTGCGGCAATGGTATTTACGGATCACCGAATACGCCGACCGCCTGCTGGAAGGCCTGAACCAGGTTGATTTCAGTGAATCCATGAGAGAGATGCAGTCGAATTGGATCGGTAAGAGCTATGGAGCGGAGATCGATTTTAAGGTGAAGGGGAAGGAAAATATCCTGAAGGTATACACGACCCGTCCCGATACGATCTTCGGTGTTGACTTCATGGTGGTATCGCCGGAGCATGAGTTGGTTGAACAAATTACCTCCGTCGATGAGCGGGATGAAGTGGAAAAATATATCGCTTATGTTAAAAGCAGGAGCGAACGGGAACGGATGGCCGAAAAAAAGATCACCGGTTGTTTCACGGGTGCCTATGCGCTCAATCCCTTCAATGGCCGGGAAATTCCCATTTGGATTTCTGAATACGTACTGGCTGGTTATGGCACCGGTGCCATCATGGCCGTACCTTGCGGCGACGAAAGGGATTTCAAATTTGCCAAACATTTTGACATCCCCATCACCAATATCATCGGCGATTTTTTCAATGGCACCGAAGCCAATCCCACTAAAGAAGCCATCCTGGTCAACAGCGATTTCCTGGATGGCATAAAAATGAAAGACGCGATTGAACGCGTCATTCAGAAAATTGAAGCACTCGGCATCGGCAAAAGAAAGATCAATTATAAGATGCGAGATGCAGCGTTCAGCCGGCAGCGTTATTGGGGCGAGCCCTTCCCGATCACCTGGAAAGCCGGTATCGCCTACCCGCTGGATGAAAAAGAACTCCCTCTGGAACTGCCCAGGGTGAAAAATTATAAGCCCGGCCCCGAAGGAGAAGGGCCGTTAGCGAATATAAAAGACTGGACGGCACGGAACCTCGAAACCAATACCATGCCCGGTTATGCCGGTTCCTCCTGGTATTTCCTCAGGTATATGGATCCGCACAATGATGAGCAATTTTGTGACAGGAAGGCATCGGATTACTGGGGTCAGGTTGATCTGTATATCGGCGGAACCGAACATGCTGTGGGCCATTTATTGTATAGCCGCATGTGGACCAAAGCGCTTTACGACCTGGGATATATTGGTTTTGATGAACCATTTAAAAAACTGGTGAACCAGGGGATGATACAGGGTTCAAGCAGATTTGTATATCGCGTTGATGTTAGGGGGAGCCAGGAAATTGAAGAGGGCTTAAGAAACACACCGATATTTATTTCATTTGGCATCAAAGAAAAATTGTCAAGTGTGGAGTTGCACGCCTTAGTAACAAGAAAGGCAGTAGAAATATTTTCAATGGAAACGCCTGATTTTTCTGTTATATCTATTGTTCAATTGCACGTCGACGTCAACATCGTAGACGGAGTGCAATTAGACATTCCCGCTTTCAGAAAATGGCGACCAGAATACGCCAACGCCTATTTTATTCTGGAAGATAGCTCTATCTCCTCCCCCAATGGGGGAGGCCGGGGGGGGGCAGCGGGGAATGCACCTTACATCTGCGGCGTCGAAACAGAAAAAATGTCCAAATCAAAATTCAATACCGTCAACCCCGACGACCTGGTTGAACGTTATGGAGCCGACACCTTCCGTATGTACGAAATGTTCCTCGGTCCGGTAGAACAAAGCAAACCCTGGGATACCAAGGGCATTGAAGGGGTGCACCGCTTCCTGAAAAAATTGTGGCGCCTGTTTTATGATGAAGCAAAAGGAAAAATCTGGACAGAAGAAAAAGCCTCGGAAGCAGAGTTAAAGGTCCTGCACCGGACGATTAAGAAAATAGAAGAGGATACGGAGCGATTTTCATTCAACACCGCGGTAAGTGCATTTATGATTGCAGTCAACGACCTCACCGATCTGAAATCACATAAAAAAGAAATACTCGAGCCACTTTTGGTTCTGCTGGCCCCTTATGCACCGCATATCAGTGAAGAATTGTATCACCAGATTAATGCGTCTATGGGTGAAGATTTTATTTTAAACGCCAGCTATCCAAAGCTGCAGGAAAAATGGCTGGTTGAATCTTCCAAGAACTATCCGATTGCCATCAATGGCAAAACCCGAATGGAATTAAGTATTGCATTGGATGCAACGCAGCAACAGGTGGAAGAAATTATTCTTGCCGATGAGTCGGTGAAAAAATGGCTCGATGGTAAAGCACCAAAGAAGATCATTTATGTAAAGGGCAAGATGATCAATATCGTGCTGTAAATTTGGGCATGACTGATAGATTAAATCGAATCAACATGAATCAGAAATGGGATGAAAGATATCAATCTCCCGAATTTGCTTATGGAAAAGACCCTAACGAGTTTTTTAAAGAATGGCTTTCAAAATTTGAACCGGGATCTATATTAATGCCAGCCGATGGAGAAGGACGGAATGGCGTATTTGCAGCTGGACTTGGCTGGAAAGTGACCTCATTTGATCTAAGCATAGAAGGGCAATCAAAAGCTTTACAACTTGCCGTAGCGCATCATGTTACTCTCGATTATATTGTTGGAGATTTTGAGCAACTTGATTTTGAAAAAGAATCATTCGATGCCATTGGACTAGTGTATGCACATTTTCCAGCTGAAATGAAGCCCATATTCCACAAGAAGTTAAATGACTATCTCAAACCAGGTGGCATAATTATTTTTGAGGCTTTCAGTAAAAGACATATACAATTTAAAAAACTTGATCCGAAAGTGGGAGGGCCGAATGATATTAATGAGTTGTACTCCAAAGAAGAAATAATAGCTGATTTCGAGAATTATGAAGTATTGATGTTAGCCGAAGAAGAAATTGTTTTAAATGAAGGGAAATACCATATTGGAAAGGGTTCTGTGATTAGATTTGTGGGAAGAAAGGCTTATGCTACTTCTTAGCCCCCGACGCTCCTACCTCTTTCACAAACCTCACCAGCGCACTGCTGCCTTCCGTGCTTTGAAGATGCGCCTCGTAATGGTTATCGCCGACGATGGCTACCATCAGGGAAGTATTCGGCGGAATGGATCCAAGGTTTTCTGCTACCATAACGAGTTCATTGTCTTCAGACAGAGCACTCGTAGCCAGCTTCAGGGTATGCGGCTGATCGGATAATAATATGTGTTGTTCCAGCAGATGGTTGTTGAGATAGATGGCAATCGAATCGCCATCTATTTCGGCATTGTCATAAAAACGAAGTTCAATGGAATCGCCTGTAATGGGAATCACGGTCTGCAGGGTCTTGGTGCGACTGGTGAATTTTTCTTCCACGGTCAGCGGCGCGGGGGTTTGTACGGTTATCGTTTCTTTGACCGGCGGCATTAAGGTTTCCGCAAATGGTGATGAGACGGTCTGCACCGGTCGCTGGCGCAATGCAACAGGCATAGGCGCTTCTTCATAACCAGCGGGCACCAGCGTAGTCCCTGTAGCCACCAGGGCCACGCTGTCAATGATCTCTGACGCATTGGCTCCG
>DATHGW010000241.1:0-3198 GCA_035317445.1 Puia sp. | reverse complement strand
ATTGGCGCTGTGCACCCTTCGAGGTAACTCACATAACTATCATCCTCTGCGATGATCAGGGTCCGTTCAAACTGGCCCGTGTTTTCTGCATTGATGCGGAAATAGGTGGAAAGTTCCATCGGGCAACGAACGCCTTTGGGGATAAAACAAAAAGACCCATCGGAAAAAACGGCCGAATTCAGTGCCGCAAAATAATTGTCTGTGGCAGGAACCACGGAACCCATGTATTTCTTCACCAGGTCAGGATGTTTCTGAATGGCTTCACTGATGGAGCAAAAGATAATGCCCAGGCTGGCCAACTGCTCCTTGAACGAAGTGGCGATGGAAACACTGTCAACAACCACATCAACGGCCACACCGGAAAGACGCTTTTGCTCATCCAGCGAGATCCCCAGTTTGTCAAATGTCCTTTTCAGCTCGGGATCGATTTCATCGAGGCTGTTGGCGCCAACCCTTTGCTTGGGGGCAGAATAATAAATGATCTCTTGGTAATCGATGGGGGGATAGGTGACATTTGGCCATTTGGGTTCTTCCATCTTGAGCCAATGACGATACGCTTTCAGCCTCCAATCCAGCATCCATTCCGGTTCTTTTTTCTTAGCCGAAATAAAACGCACGATGTCTTCACTCAGGCCCTTCGGCGCTTCATCGGCATGGATATCCGTGACAAAGCCGTATTTATAATCACTCAGGACTGTTTTCTCGATGGTACTGAGTAAAATATCATTCATGACGGTTCCTTTTTCTTTATACAATTGATATACAAAATTACGAGTTTATTTATACAAAAAAGTACAAATAATGATTATAATAGCTGTTTTCCAGCCAATATTTTCGCTCCAAGACAAGTCAGGCAATAGGTATAATATTATTATAATCAACGATTTATATACTATATGATCTTGTAGTTTCGGTAAAACGGAATTGATCTAACTTGAGATGGAAAATCTTCGGTCTCATGATGCAGGTTCTATCTTACCAGATCGCCGACAGCATTGACATCAGATCGTTCAGGACATTCTTTAAAGCGCAACTGGTACATTACGACACCGACGAATTATTGAAGCCCTGCCTTTACAATATGTATACGTGTTTAAATATGGCGTGGTTTGCTTTCTGGACCACACCCGAAACATGGGAGGATGAAAACCTGAGCAAGATCGACATTGGCCTGAAACGTATTTTCGATTTACGGGAAAGGTTCAGGAATATCCAGGAGGGGTTGGAGATCGTAAAAGAAAATCTTGAACTGTTCAAAGATATCATGCAATCAGGAACAGCAACTTCCTCGAATGGATCATTATCGTCCTGATCTTTGTAGAAGAGATCAATTTGTTTTTGGAGAAGTTTTTTTGACAGATACCCCCCTGCGTGATTTAAACGGGTAATCTCGGTTTTTTAGCGTATCTTACGTCATCTGTTGGTTATGCCGCTTTCCGTCTAAGCCTGTCAGGTTATTGTCAGCGCTTAAAAATCCAAATAATTAAAACTGCCAATTGAATCCAAACGCCCTTAAGCGCGTTTTTTTTATATTATCTTAAATTAAATACGATGACTTTAAGAGAGCAAATTGACATCAAGAACAAGGAAATACAAGCTTTCCGCTTTAATGAAAAAGATACATTTGTCATCAAGGTCAATATCCCCGCGAAGCTGCAGGAGCTGATTGCACTTATTAAATCCATTGAATCAAGCAGCCTGGAATTCAAAAATTGGGTAAAAGAAAATTCTCTTTTCTACCTGGAGGAGTCCATCAACAATTGCAAGAAATGCTATAATTCTTCCAGCGCCCAAACGATCACTTCCGCCTTTCTGAAAACGACGATTGAAGAATGCAAGAAAATGGCTGTCGAAGCGATCACGAACCTATACAGTACGGCTGAATTTTTTGAGGTGAAAATCAGGAGCCATGAAAAAAAACCTGTTGTCGTCGCAGATCATTGAGCAAACTGAAAAATGGATCACAGACGTGGTCGTGGGATGTAATTTTTGTCCCTTTGCTTCGAGGCCGCTGACCCAAAAACGCATACACTACCAGGTTGACCTGTCAATAGCCATTCCCGCCGCCGCTCAGGCCTTCCTGACAGAATGCAGACGATTAGATGAACAGGAGGAGATCGAAACGAGCTTGCTGATTTTGCCCAATGCCGTTCCGCGTTTTAGTGATTACCTTGATCTTATTGCACTCGCTGAGGTCATGCTGAAGCGGAATGGCTACGAATCCGTCTACCAGGTGGCGGGTTTCCATCCCCTTTATCGGTTTAATGGTGCCGGAGCCGATGACGCATCCAATTACACGAACCGCTCCATCTATCCCATGTTGCATTTATTGCGTGAAGAGAGCATTTCACAAGCGCTTCGCCATTACAGCTATCCCGAAAAAATTCCCGAACAAAACATTCAATTTGCCCGGGGAAAAGGCGTTGTTTATATGAAGATGCTTTGGGATGCTTGTCTCAAAATCTAAAATACGCTATCTTATTTCCTTCAGCCCGATCATCTTGTTCCTGTCCTGGTCCCAGAGTTTTAAGCGGAAACAAGCTATGACGGCTTTCGGCGTGAGGGATGTTTTTTTACAATTCTGGAGTTCAGGAAAATGCTTCATGATCTCGGGGAGGCGGTAAAAGGGGATTTTTGCATTCAGGTGATGAATATGATGGTAGCCAATATTGCCCGTGAACCAGGCGAGGATGGGATTCATGACAATATAACTCGAAGATTCCAACGCGGCTTTTTCATAGGCCCATTGCTTATTGTCAGCGAACGTGACGCCGGGGAAATTATGCTGCGCATAAAACAGGTAGGCGCCCAGGGCAGATGCAAGGAACAGGGGTAGAAAAAAGGCCAGGAACCAGATCTGCCATCCGAAAAGCCATATAAGAAATACCGTCGCCAATGCGTGCAAGACCAATGCGAGCAGTGCATCAAAATGCTTGCGGGGATTGCTTGCAAAAGAGGCGATGCACATGCCGAAGATAAACATCGAAAAAAAACCCAGTCCGATGGTCACGGGGTGACGTGTGGCCAGGTAAATGAATTTTTGCTTGCCCGACATGTCTTTGAATTTCTTACGAGTAGCAATAGGGTAGGATCCGATGCTGGCGCTGTATAATTTTGAATTGTTGTTGTGGTGGTGGTCATGCGATCTTTTCCAGATACTGGTCGGAGCAAGGATGTACATGCCGAAAACGGTCATGA
>DATHGW010000240.1:0-2385 GCA_035317445.1 Puia sp. | reverse complement strand
CGAGGATGCTTTTGGTACCGGCGCCGTCTGCATGCATGAGATTCACCCATTCAGCATCTCCACCGAGAAAATCAGGATAAATCCTGCAGAAAGCATAAGGATATAGTCCCTTGTCTAATTTCTCTGTTGCTTTGTGAACTTCTTCCTTTTGTGCAGAAACACCGCGTTGGGAATATAACGACATGGTGCGAAAATAAGATTTCTATAGTATTTTTGCAGCACCAATCGTATGCAGGTTTACAGGAATTCAGACATTTTACCTTGTTTTAATCGTGCCGTGATCACCATTGGCACTTTCGATGGCGTTCATACCGGCCACCAGGAAATCATCCGGCAGTTAAAACAGGAGGCAAAGAAAATAGCCGGAGAAACGGTCATCATCACGTTCGATCCTCATCCAAGAAAAATAGTAGGTAATGCGCAAAAGGAAATCAGGCTCATCAACAGCCTGCCTGAAAAAATAGAATTGCTCGCCCGGAATGGCATCGATCACCTGGTGATCATCCCCTTTACAGAGGCCTTCTCACAAATGACAGCGGAAGAATACATAGGGGATTTCCTCATTAAACAATTCCGGCCGCACACTATTATTATCGGTTATGACCATCGTTTTGGCCGTGGACGGCTGGGAAACTATCAGCTCATGGAGCAAATGAGCAGCATCTATTCTTATGAGCTTTGTGAGATTCCCGTACATGTGCTCAACCAGGTCTCTGTCAGTTCCACCCGCATCAGGGAAGCCATCAGCAATTCAGATATGCTCACTGCGAATAGCCTTCTTGGTTATACTTTTTTTTTCGAAGGAAAAGTGGTGGAGGGAAATAAACTGGGCAGGATGATCGGTTACCCCACCGCCAACCTGGAGGTAACCGATCCGGAAAAACTGCTGCCGGGGAATGGCGTTTACGCGGTGGAATTGGCAATAAACAACAGGCAGGCAAACGAACATTTATTGTTGGCCCTTGACCATGCCCGGTTCAAGGGCATGATGAATATTGGATTCCGGCCGACGGTGGATGGATCGAAAAAAGTTATAGAAGTTAATATCTTCGATTTTGATAAGGACATTTATGATAAGATCCTACGGGTGTACGTCAGGGGTCATTTAAGAGAAGAACAGAAATTCAACGGGATCGATGCGCTGAAAGAGCAGCTTGGAAAAGATAGGATTGCTGCAACAGCTTCGTTGAAAGATTGAATAGAGTGTCTGCGGCCCATCATTAGATCATCATTTTGATCACCATTTCCTTTAACAGGGAGCCATCCTCCATCGCAATGCTGTTGACACCAATGCTTTTGAGATTGTATTGGTGCAATAAAAGTAATGCGGCTTCCACCCCGGCATATTGGTAGTTTTTTCCTGCAAGTACATAATCCTTTACAAAAAACGGATTGACCCCAAGACTGGAAGCAATCTCTTTTTCGTCTGATCCGGCTTGGCCAAACAGCATATAGGTCTTGCTGAAAAAATTATACAATGCGGGCAGGATTAGCTGGATCGGCGCGGCCTTGGGATTGCTTTCGAAATATTGAATGATGCGGAGCGCCTTGGAAAGATCCTTCCTGGCCAGGGCATCCTGTAGTTCAAATACGTTGTATTCCTTGCTGATGCCTACATATTTTTCTATGTCGTCGTCTGTAATATTCTTTCTGCCGGTAAGATTCACCAGGATCTTTTCAATCTCATTATCGATCCGGCTCAGGTCATTGCCGACATGATCGATCAGGAGGGCGAGGGCTTTTGCCGCGATGGTAAACCCTTTTGATCTCACCAGCTCATTGGTCCATTCAGGAAGCTGGTTGTCGTACATCTTTTTAGTCGTTAGCAAGACAGCCTTGTCTTTTAACAATTTTGCCAGCTTGCTCCGGCCATCAATTTTCTTCTCTTTGTACGCTACAATGAATACGGTGGATGAAAGTGGTTTTGTAATATAGGGCTCCAACTTGTCAATTTCCTTCATCTGCTGCGCCTCTTTAAGCAGGACAACCTGTTTCTCGGCAAACATCGGGTAACGGCAACAGGCATTGACCACCGAAGTCCAGTCTGCATCCTTACCATAAAAAACCGTCAGGTTAAATTCTTTTTCTTTGTCCGGCAAGAGTTCGTGCTCCGCATAATCCACCAGCCTGTTGATGAAATACTCTTCATCTCCTTCCAACCAGTAGACCGGCTTGAACAGGTTTCGCTTCCATTCACTCAATATTTTATCTACAGACACGGCTTGCTTTTATGCTGCAATATTACATAAATCGATATAGATCAATCGAAATAGAATGCTTTGGTAATAAACCGATTATGTGCATAACTGGGGCTGGTGTGGAAAAAATTCTCTACTTTGGCACGGTTTTAGACCAATTGGCTACAGAAGCGCCCTTAAACCCGCT
>DATHGW010000239.1:0-2771 GCA_035317445.1 Puia sp. | reverse complement strand
GCCATCAATGGCAAAATATGAACCTGCGGGATCTTCTTATCAGGATCATCCCAGCTGCTATTGCGTTGGGATTGGCTTATACATTGGTCACCTCCCTGGATGTCTATTTTACCTGGGTATTATTTAAACCAGGATATGCTGAATCATTTGCTGTTTTTTTTCGATCTAATGGTTTGGGGATTTTTATAGCGGGTATGCGTTTGATGTCCATCTGGCTACTGGCTTATCATTTATACCACTATGCACAAAGGGAGATCAATATTACCAAAGAGAATGCGCGCCTATCTCTAATTGCCAAAGAGGCACAGCTTAATAACCTTACTGCCCAGCTTAACCCTCATTTTCTTTTCAACTCGCTAAATAATATAAAAGCGCTGGTGGTGGAAAACCCTGGACTAGCGAGAAGAGCAATCGACCTGCTATCTGACTTACTCCGGACATCTTTATATAACAGGGATAATATGTTCATTTCCATAAAGGACGAATTAGCTATGGTAAAAGACTACCTGGAACTGGCAAAAATGCGCTTTGAGGAAAGACTGCAAGTGAATATTGAAGTAGAACCCCGATTGCTCTCTGAAATGATTCTGCCATTGAGCATCCAAACCCTTGTGGAAAACAGCATTAAACATGGCATAGATAAACGAAAGAAAGGAGGCCTGATCTCAATAAAAATTGAACAAACAGGCGGGCACATAAAAATAGCAGTTTGCAATCCAGGGAAACTTGACAATGAAAAACAGACAGAGGGGTTTGGGTTAAAAAATCTAAACGAAAGATTAAAGCTTCAGTTTAACAGCGAAGCCGGATTTAAACTTGAAAAGCAGGGCGAAATGATTCTGGCAACAATATTAATTCCACTGGCATGAACGGGATCAGGGTTATTGTAATTGACGATGAGCGCCTTGCCCGTGAAGAGGTAAAACATGCACTGAAAGCGTACCAGGATTTCGAAGTAATTGGCGAAGCCGAAAATGCGGATGAAGCAAGGGAACTAATAGGCTTATTTAACCCTGACTTGATATTCCTGGATATTCAGATGCCTGAGCAAACTGGTTTTGATCTTTTAGAATCATTGGCTGAAGTACCGGAAGTGATTTTTACCACGGCTTTTGATCAATACGCAGTGCAGGCTTTCGAGATAAACGCACTTGATTATTTGGTAAAGCCCGTGAGATCGGAACGTTTTGAAAAGGCAATTGAAAAAGTAAGAAACAAATTGACCAATTCATCAAAAGAAAATAAAAAGTTATCAACCGAACACCAGGTATTTATTAAAGATGGAAATAAATGTCATTTTTTGAAATTGAAGGATGTTTATTTAATTGAATCGATGGACAATTATGCAACATTGTATTTTGACAATAAAAAAACTTATATCAAACGGTCGTTAAATCAATTAGAGGAGAAACTGGATAAATCTGTCTTTTTCAGGGTCAACCGGGCACAGATCATTAACACCTTATACATTAAACAAATTGACACCATGCCGAAAGGCAGGCTCAGAATTAGTCTGCAAACAGGCGAGACCCTGGATGTGTCGACCCGGCAATCGGTGCAGTTCAAAAGCTGGAAGCGCCTCTGAATTAAATTAATAGTCAAAACCAAAATAATAAATGTGATGAGAAAGATATTCTCCCTATTATTGCTATGCACGTTATTAACCCATTATGCCTCGGCCCAGAAATTGTATTTCCCAAAAGAGGCAGTTGCAGACAGCACTATCCTCGCCAGTGCAATGCCTGAATTGGCCAAAAAGGTTATCGCCTTTCAATCAACATTTAACCGCAAAATGGACCTGGATCATTTATTCAGGCTGCAAATGGTAGCAAATGAATATAAACTGGCAAATGAGTCAATAGGCGGGATGCGCATCATCAATAAAAAAAATAATGTTCCATTCGCTGAACTGTCCGCTATTCAATACCAATTATTCACTGATGCGAAATTAAAGCAAGCAGACGGCCAGCAATCCTTTGACGATGCTTTTAAAGAAGTTTTCCGGGAAAAGCACAGCAAACTGGATGACAAAGCCGCTCTTTATATTTCCAATTCATTTTTTACAAACAACGGTATAACCGGTTTACAAAATGATTTGAACAATTCACTGGGAAAGCAAACAGGTAAAGACAGTATTGATATAGATAACGCTATAGCCCTTAGCGAAAAATATAACATGTTAACCGTATACCGGGCTATTCAGCCGTTGGCAGGATCATTGGTGGCCGAAGACAATGGAAAGCGTTATGTGATACAGGACAGTGTGCTGATAAAAACAAGAGATGGGATTTATATTTCAGCAATAGTTGTACATAAAAAAGGAATTACAACCCCGCAGCCTACCATGCTGCAATTTTCGATTTATACCGGAGCCGTTTCAGACATAACCAAAGATGCGGTTGCCCATGGTTATATCGGAATGATCGCATTTACACGTGGCAAGCGATTTACTCCGGAACAGCAAATTGTGCCTTATGAACATGATGGTTCGGACTGTTATGACGTCATCGATTGGATCAGCAAACAATCATGGAGCAATGGCAAAGTTGGCATGTATGGTGGCAGTTACACTGGTTTCACGCAATGGGCAACTGCAAGGCATGTACACCCTGCTCTAAAAACAATTGTACCATCCGCATCCGCAGCACCCGGTCTTGATGTACCCATGATGAACAATGTTTCAGAGAGCTTTGTATTCCCATGGATCTATTACGTAAGCAATAATAAGTTTTTGGATTATGCAGACTATAATAATACTGCCCAATGGGATT
>DATHGW010000238.1:0-4366 GCA_035317445.1 Puia sp. | reverse complement strand
GAAAACTTTGTACAGTCATCTGATGAAAATTTTCTATCCGTTATAATCAGGAATCTACTGCAAAATGCCATTCGCTACGGCGACAAAACAAAACCAGTGCTCATTGAAGCAGCCGGTCTTACGATTTCCATCATGAATTTTTCCGAAAAGGAACTGGCAGGAGCCCTCAATAGCCGGTTAAGCAATACGCGTGTGGACAGTAAAACATCCGGGCTGGGTCTTCAGATTGCCGCTGACCTGGCCAGCAAAATCAATGTACGGCTTCATTTTCAGCAGGGAACTTCAAACAGCCTGCGAGCCATCCTCAGCTGGATATCTCCGACAAACTGATCCCCCCAGGCCTGAAGTCCAGGGTTAACCCATTTTCTTATTTTCATCGATTTTAAAAAGCCGTTCGTCGAGTAAATCAACGACTGTTTTTATTATGCCCTGAATTTTGATCTGAAATCACAGCCGATGAATTTAAAGTCAGGGCCGAAATGGATACCCCTTTTTTTCCTTGTTCTTTCGATCCTTTTTCTTTTACTGGCGCTGGGATTGCTCATTAATTTATAATTGAATTAAACACTTAAAACAGAATTTATGAAAAAGACAATCCTTTTTGTTGCCGCTTTCTCCGCATTGTTCATTGTCGCTTTTATTCCGGTAAAGCGGAATATCGTTGGCACCTGGCTCATCACCTACAAGAATGGTAATACAGTCAAGTTGGATATCAGAACGGATGGGACCATCAAAGCAGATATTCCTGCAGAGCATTTTACCGTCATCGGGAATTATAAAATGAAAGGCGATGTGTTTTCTGTTACTGACAGTACTTGTGGAGTGAATTATTGGGGTAAGTACAAACTAAGATTCTTTGGTGATGATTCTGTTTATTCCGAAGCCATTGAAGATTCCTGTTTAGGAAGAAAATCTACAGTAGATAAAATGACCCTGATCAGAATAAAGTAAGTCTTTCTTCCAAAAAAATACCCATAAAATATAATATCATGCGTGTTCATTCATTTCTTCCCTGTCTCCTTCTTGTCGTTTCAGCCGGCTTGCAATCCTGCAGCAAGAGCACCCCCAAAAACAATTCCGGTACAGATAGTGTGTTTATCTCCCCTCCGGCTTCAAAATACATGGTAGAGACCTATGCGGGAGGCACGACACTCAATTCCCTTTCCTATCCCGGACAAATGTGTGTCGATAGCAAAGGGTTTTTGTATGTCTCGGAAACCAATCACAACTGTATCGTAAAAATTGACCCGCTGGTTCAGTTGATCGGTCCTTTTGCCGGAATGTTCGACAATCCGGGTTGTACGGATGATCCCTTTGGCTCCGGCAGCCCTTCGCTTACTTTTCCCGAGAATTTGTGGATCAACTCGGATGACCAGATCTTCATTGGCGACTACGGTTGCGGTAAGGCCAAGGTGGCCAATACAACCGGTAGTTTGACTGCGATCGGCTATGACAACCCCTATAATCTTTCTCCAGATCCCAGCGCCGCTTGTCAGGACTTTGCCGGCAATACATTTTTATTGGATACTTATGATGGTGTCTTTGAAATCCGCGCTGCTGACCAGGTGCTGGTCAGTCTACTCAGTGGTGATGACGTCGGCATCATCAGTTCGATGACCATGGATGGGGCCGCGAAGAACATGTACATTTCGGCTAACCATCGCATTCAGGAAATTTCCGATGGAAAGGCGAGTACTATTGCAGGAGACAGCCTTGGAAATAGGGATGGCGTTGGGCACAGTGCTGCATTTGGCGGGGCCATGGTCATTTGCATGGGCACTGATGGCAATATATATGTTGCGGATACCTATAATAATGAGATTCGTCAGGTTACTCCGGGAGGCAGTGTAACGACGATTGCCGGTGATGGAAAAGCCGGATTTGCTAACGGCCCCGGAGATAAGGCCGAATTTAACAATCCCAGTGGTATTGCTTTCACCACGATTGGCAACAACAATATCCTCTATGTGAGTGATGGCAATAATAACGTCATCAGAAAAATTACGTTCCCGAAATAGAGTTAGGCGTATCACGACAAGCATTCACGCTGCCTGCTGCGCATGCTTTTTCAACGACAGCCTGAACCTTTTCAACGTGCGGTGATAAAATTCTTTATTGAACAATTGCGAATCGTGAAGGGCTTTATAAGTAAGGAATATACCAATTGGAACTAAAATATAAGTAGCCATCCACATACCGGCAAGCGGGGTCAGCACTTCTGATTTCACGAATTTTCTGCCAAAATTGTTGAGCAGGAAAAAGATCACAAAGAAAATAACCGCGAATACCAGCGGTAATCCGATGCCGCCTTTACGGATAATGGAACCGAGCGGAGCGCCGATCAGGAATAAGACCAGGCAGGCGATAGACATTGTGATCTTCTCGTGCCAGGCCATCAGGTTAAGCAAAAGATTCTTTTTTTCATTCTCATACATCATGGCAGATTGCTCGAGAGATGACCTGATGCTGTTGACCGTAGAAATCGCCCTGTCGAGCACGTATGACCTTGCGCTATCGGGCAACAGGTTCCTGAACGTATCCGTTTTTATGGGAAGCGTGATGCTGGATTTTATCCATGAGGAATCGAGATATCTCAGACTGGGGATATATACTTTTACATCTGTATTAAACCTGCTCTTGTAGCCATTGGCAATTTTTTCTGATGAGTCAATGGCCTTTTCCAACTGACGTAAGTTCAGCATCTGGTAGTTATTTTTAAAAGCGCTGTCATCGGTCTTGTTCAATTTGAAAGAACTGAGGTCAAATACTTTTTTGTATTGCTTGAATCCCATCCGGATAAACTGGGTATTGGTGGTCATACGCGGTCCCTTCTCCTGGTAATTCCATCCATTTTCGAGATCAAACTCAAGAAATTTTTTGTCGGGCGTGATGGTCATCTTTCCTTTTTCTGCAACAATGACGATATCCTGCAAACCCAGGTTTTGCTGGTAGATGAGAACATCCCGGATGGCTGATCCGTCTTTTTCCTTTTTACCGATCTTAATGACATACCCATCGATCTTATCATAAAAAACCCCTTCCTTGATGTCGAATGCAGGTTTTGAGACAATGATATCATATTTGAGGGTCTGCATTTTGAGGGTAGCGACAGGTATGATGTAATTGTTAAAAAGAAAAGCGATGCCGCAAATGACCAGGCACACGTAAAACAAGGGACGCATGAAACGAAGCAGGGGGATTCCGGCCGATTTGATGGCAACGAGTTCAAAGGATTCCCCGAGGTTGCCAAAGGTCATGATGGAGGAGAGGAGCACGGCCAGGGGCAGGGCCAAAGGTACCAGGGTGGCACATACGTAAAGGATAAAACGCCCGATGGTAAGCATATCCAGTCCCTTTCCCACAACATCATCAATATACAACCAGAAAAACTGCAGCACAAGAACAAAGAGGGTGATGAAGAAAGTGGCAATGAACGGGCCGATGAAAGCTCTAATGATCAGTTTGTCCAGCTTTTTAATCAAGGCAATAACTTTCTGAAATGATAAATACCTTTAGCATATGAATGAAGCAAAAATACAGCTTTCGGAAGATGAATACCAATTGGTAAAAAATGCGGATTGGATTTTAACAAAGAATACCATCATTCGTAAGGTCTGTGAGTTCTTTGGCGGACTGGCCGGTGACATGAACCAGGCCTGGGATGGACATCGGTTTCCGGAGCAACTGGGACGCACACGCGCAAAGATCTCTAGAGGTGAAAATTACAAAGGCCTTCCTTATGTGGTGCTCGATTATCCCAGGGAATTTAAAAAGGAAGATATCTTCGCCATCCGCACGTTTTTCTGGTGGGGCAATTATTTCAGCATCACCCTGCACCTGAAGGGCAGGTATAAAAAAGAATTTGAAGAAAATATCTACCGGCACCGCGAAATGCTCGGGGCCCATGGCTTCCATCTTTCCATAGCAGAAGAAGAATGGTCGCATGAATTAAATGAAGAACAATATCTTCCCCTGAGCCAAACCGTTAATAAGAAGATGGAAACGGTTTTGACGGAAAAATCCTTTCTCAAACTTTCTGCGAAGATGGATTTTCACCAATGGGGTCAGGCCGGATCCTGGTTATTGCACCATTTCGACATCCTGCTTCAATCCCTGGAACCCTAATTACCCAGGCGGTGAAAAAGGTCCTTTACCTGGTAGGTCCATAGCTGGCTCTGGTCCTTGATGTCCTTTTTATCTGCAAAATCCCTGATGATCAATATCGTTTGATTGGTGACTTCGGATTTTTCTATCCGGAATTCAAAAAATTCTTCCTGCGGGGAGGCGGACCAGTGAAAACGGATATATTTTTCCGTCTCACTTTCCAATACTTCGGCCCTGTCAATAGTTCCGTTCCAGGAAAAAC
>DATHGW010000237.1:0-4107 GCA_035317445.1 Puia sp. | reverse complement strand
GATCACCGCGCAAAAGAAGTGGGGATGGAAAAGTTTAGCAAGCTGGCCAAACTGGGGCTGTTCAAGAACACCGGCACGGAAATGGGTAAGGCCATTTTCTTTTCAAAACTCATCATCATCACGTGCCTGGTTCCCATATTTGCCTTCCAGAAGGTGGAAGGCAAAATGTTTTCGCCGCTTGCCTATACCCTGGGCTTCGCATTATTAGGCGCCCTCTTGTTTACCCTGACCCTGGTACCAGCACTATCCAGCATCCTGCTGAAAAAAAATGTCAGGGAAAAGCATAATCCCATTGTGATCTTTTTTGAAAGGGGTGTGCTTAAGCTGTTCAGTTTTACTAACCGCAACAGGAGGCTGAGTTTGTTGGTGGCATTTTCGGTGATGGTCGTTACCTTTTTTTCCGTCAGGTTCCTGGGTACAGAGTTTCTGCCCCAGCTCAATGAAGGTGCGCTCTGGGTGGAAAGCGAATTGCCAATGAGCGTTTCGCTCAATGAAGCCAAAAGCGTGTCTGACAAGATGATCCAGATCATCACCAAATTCGATGAAGTAAAGCAGACCCTTTCACAGATCGGAAGAACCAACGATGGCACTGACCCCAAAGGTTTTTACAATGTACAGATACAGGTTGACCTGAAATCAAAAGAAGATTGGAAAAGATCCATCACGACCGAACAACTCATCGATGAAATGGATGAACAATTGCGAAAAATTCCGGGTTGCGTTTATAATTATTCCCAACCGATCCGCGACAATGTGGAAGAAGCCGTCGCCGGGGTGAATGCAGCCCTGGCCGTCAAAATTTTCGGCACAGATTTCATCCGCCTGGATAAAACAGCCGATACGGTAATGGAAGTTCTGAAAACCGTCTATGGCATTCATGACCTTGGTGTGTTGCGTAACCTGGGACAGCCGGAATTTCGCATAGAACTGAACCAGCAATTGATGGCCCGCTATGGGGTCAACACCCAGGACGCCAACAGTGTCATTGAAATGGCGATCGGTGGCAAAGCGGCGACACAGTTGTATGAAGGGGAACGGAAATTTGACGTTCGCATCCGCTACCAGAAAATGTACAGGGAATCAGAAGAAAAAATCAAGAATTTAATGGTGCCAACCAATGACAATTCAAAGATTCCGCTCAGCGAGATTGCGGATATCAGGACGTCGACAGGTCCTGCATTCATTTACCGGGATAACAACATGCGGTATATAGCAGTCAAATTTTCCATTCGTGAACGCGACCTGGGCAGCACCATTTCCGAAGCCCAGGAGAAGGTTAACAATGCGGTTCATCTGCCCGAAAGTTATAACATGACCTGGAATGGCGAATTTGAAAATCAACAACGCGCCACGAAAACCCTCTCACAGGTTGTACCCTTATGCCTGCTTGTTATATTCCTCATTTTGTTTATTACTTATGGCAACGTAAAGGATTCGCTGCTGACCATCCTGAATGTTCCCTTTGCACTGATCGGAGGCATCCTGGCCCTGCACATCACCGGTATCAATTTCAGCATTTCCGCGGGTATAGGATTCATTGCGTTGTTCGGGGTCTGTATTCAGAATGGCGTTATCCTGATTTCGGTATTCAGAAAAAATCTGGAAGCGAAACAGCCACTCGATGTCGCCATCCGGGAGGGCGTGCGGTCCCGCGTCAGGCCGGTGATCATGACTGCATTGATGGCAGCGATCGGGCTCCTCCCGGCTGCTATGTCTACAGGCATTGGCAGCGAAACACAAAAGCCTTTGGCGGTGGTTGTGATTGGTGGATTGGTTACCTCTACCATATTGACCTTACTGATTTTGCCAATACTGTATGCAATCGTTTTCCGGTTTATGCACAACAGGTCGAATGTGAGGTTCTTTAAGAAGACCGGGGTAGTAAGTTGATATTGCAGAAATATTATTTCAAACGGCAAATGACGTTCCGCAGCCGCAGGTCTTGGATGCATTGGGATTGCTGAAAGTGAAACCGCGGGCGTTGAGTCCATCCTGCCAGTCAATTTGCATACCCATGAGGTAAATGCCGTGTGCTTTATTCATAATGAAGGATAACCCCTCAGATTGATAGTCTTCATCCGCGTCTTGTTTTTCATCGAAGCCGAGAATATAGGAAAGGCCGGAACAACCGCCGCCCTTCACGCCGATCCTGAGTTGTTTGTTGTTGTCGAAGTCTGTCTGATTCATCAGCCTTCCAATCTCGGCTCTGGCCCTCGAAGTAAAATTTACCGGTGATTCAATAATGCTTTCCATACGCTTGATTCAATTCACAAAGATACGAACAAATTTCGCCGTCAAAGCAGGTAAGCACTGTTAAATTCCTTTTGAAAAACATCGTGTGCATTTGCTACTTTTGTCTTCTTTAAAACCTACCGCATGTCAATCTCTCCCAGTGAATTAATATGGGGCGTCGTGATCGCCGTACTGCTTGCAGGAGCCCTCGCCTATCTGTTCTGGAAACAAAGAAAAGAAGCGAAAATGGGAATAAAGGAAAATGGATCCGGAAACAACATCAATATAAAACAATTGCAGCTACAGGCTTACGAAAGATTAATCCTTCTTGCCGACAGGATCGCATTGCCAAACCTGATCAGCCGTGTAAATCAACCTGGATTCAGTGTAAAAGAAATGCAATCGTTGCTGACACAAAGCATCAAACAGGAATTTGAACACAATATCACCCAACAAATGTATGTGACCAGTGAAGCCTGGGAGGCGATCAGGAACCTTAAGGAACAAAACCTGCTGGTCATCAACCAGGTTGCTTCATTCCTGCCCGCAGAAGCCACCGGTCATGACCTGAATAAAAGTTTGCTCGAAGTGCTGATGCAAAATCCAAAAGCCTCCCTGCACAACGTGGTGTCCGATGCCCTGAGCTTTGAGGCAAAAAAGCTGATGAAGTGATCGGAAATGAAAAATGTAAAATCTAGAATGTAAAATGTAAAAGTTTACCTTCCATTTACATTTTACATTCTAGATTTAATATTTTACATTGTATGGATAGTCTTCCCCTGTTCACAGATTCAGGCATAGAGATCAGGCCCCTTTATACGGCAACGGATCTTCAGCCTTTGGCTGTTTCGGATATTCCGGGACAATTCCCTTTTACCCGGGGGATTCAGCAAGACATGTATCGTGGCAAGCCCTGGACCATGCGGCAATACGCGGGGTTCAGCACTGCGGAAGAAAGCAACCGGCGCTATCATTACCTGCTGAGCCAGGGGGTAATGGGCCTGAGTGTTGCCTTTGATCTCCCTACGCAGATCGGGTACGACAGCGATCATCCCATGGCGGAAGGGGAAGTGGGAAAAGTGGGCGTTGCCATTGATTCTATCGAAGATATACAAACGCTTTTCAGGGATATCAGGCTTGAGGAAGTATCCACTTCGATGACAATCAATGCGACAGGATTTATTTTGCTTGCCTTTTATGTTGCGCTGGCCAAACAACAGCGGGCCGACCTCAAAAAAATTACCGGTACCATTCAGAATGATATCTTAAAAGAGTATGCTGCACGCGGAACTTACATTTATCCGCCAAAACCTTCCATGCGCATTGTCACCGATATTTTTGAATGGTGTGGGAAGGAAATGCCAAAATGGAATACAATTTCCATTTCGGGATACCATATCCGGGAGGCCGGAAGCACCGCGGTGCAGGAAATTGCCTTTACGCTCAGCAACGGGAAAGCCTATGTTCGCGCAGCCCTCGAGCACGGACTTGATATCGATGTATTCGGGAAACGCCTGTCCTTTTTTTTCAACGCACACAATAACCTGTTTGAAGAGATTGCCAAGTTCAGGGCGGCAAGAAGGATGTGGGCGGTCATCATGAAAGAACTGGGCGCAACCGATCCGAAGGCCATGATGTTACGATTTCATACCCAAACGGGAGGAAGCACGCTTACCGCGCAGCAGCCACTCAACAATATTTCCAGGGTCACGATCCAAACCCTTGCCGCCGTTCTGGGCGGAACACAATCCCTGCATACCAACGGTTATGATGAAGCGCTGAACCTTCCTTCGGAGGAGGCGGCGCGGATTGCTTTGCGTACCCAGCAGATTGTAGCCTATGAAAGTGGCGTGGCAGATACTGTTGACCCGCTTG
>DATHGW010000236.1:0-3029 GCA_035317445.1 Puia sp. | reverse complement strand
GCATGCGCTTCCAATTGGTAGCTTCAAAAGAAGGTGCGAGACAGTGTTCGGCTGCGATCGCTGATTCAATATGATAAATGCTCAGCTCATCCCCAAAAGACGATTGTGACAGGAATTGGTAACCCAGCGCGATCAGTTGCTTATCCCATTTGTTTCTGTCCTGCTGTTGCAGTAAGATGATGGAATTGTCTTCGTCGACCCGGCTTTCAAACCGCGAAGCCTGGAAACACATGAGGGATAGCAGGGCGTAAGTCATCGGCCGCTGCCCGCACCGGTGTTCGCTGAGCAGTTTGCACAGCCGCATGGACTCTGCGCAAAGGTCTTTCCGGATAAGTTCATCTGTCTTGATGGAATTGTATCCTTCGTTGAAAATAAGGTACAACACGGTGTATACTGTCTCCAGTCTCGCATTTAATGCTTGTCCGGCAGGGATCTCCAATTGGATGTGCTGGTCACGGAGGAATTGTCTTGCTCGGTACAATCGTTTCTGGATCACCGCCTCGCCGGTCAACAATGCCTTAGCGATTTCAGCCACACCAAATCCCGATACGGTTTTTAAAGTAAAGGCGAGCTGATCGTCGGCACTTAGCGACGGATGGCAGCAGGCAAAAATCATCTGCAACTGGCTGTCGGCGATCTCGTTTTCGTGAAAAAATTCTTCTACGGTAAATTCCGTCGCCTGCTCCAATTGTCTTGCCAGTTCTTTTGAATATTGTGTAGCATATTGTCCGTGTCTTACGATATCAATGGCCTTGTTCTTGGCCACTTGCATCAGCCAGGCCGAAGGATTCCTGGGAATGGATTCATAGGTCCAGGTCTGGGCCGCTTTGAGAAAGGCCTCCTGAACCACATCTTCGGCCAGTTGTAACTGGTGCAGGCCAAAAAGGCGGGTGAGAATAGCAATCATCTTTCCCGCTTCGTGGCGGAAAAGATGATCTACCAGTTTGTTCGTATCTGAGTTGACAGCCATCACATTTTCATCACTTCTCTTACTTCTACCTGTCCACCGATCTCGAGGTCCGGACAGTCTTTCGCGATGCTGACGGCATCATCCATAGAATCGACTTTAATGATGAAATAGCCTCCTACGATTTCCTTGCTTTCTGCAAATGGGCCATCGGTTACCACCGGTTTTTTACCCTTGACACTCTTGCCTCCAGGCAACAGTGGTCTCCCTTCGAAATAAGTGCCTTTTTTCTTCAGATCCTCGACCCATGTATACCACCTGGCAAACTGGGCCTGGCTTTGTTCCGGAGAAAAGCCGGCCTGCGTATAATCGGGACCGCTAAAAATGAGCATGAATTCTTTCATAATAATTGCTTTGAGCTATTAAAAAATGAGGTATCGTATCTATGACGAATGAGCATTGAAATTCCGGACAAATTTAAACATAAAGTTACCGCCGATGTTCAATCAAAGCTCTTCTTTCTCGTAAATTTCCGCAGCCCATTTGCCGTGTTTTTACTAGCGGATCGCGGGTCCATGTTATTAAATCTAGCTAATCGATCCCTTCCTGAAAATATAACCTTCCTAATTGCGTTACGTACTGGTTCTCAGGCTTTGTAATGCCTATATCCTTTATTGAAAAACCAGGTTCGCATGCCCTTGACCCGTTGGATCGGAAAACCATACCCGAAGTGGTTTGCAATAGTATTGCTGTTGGCAGCTACCAGTCCTGTATATGCGCAGCTTGCCGCGAACTTCACGCCCAATAAGACCGGCGGATGCTCGCCACTGGCCGTCGTCTTTACCAACACAACCACCGGTGCAAGCCCCACGGCAACCTACAGTTGGAATTTTGGTAACGGCAATAACATCACGACCAACGATGCAGTTACCCCGGTTGCCGCAACCTATTCGACAGGCCAGGCATATACGGTGACGCTGATCGTACATGACGGGGCGGCAACTTCTACCAAGACCACGATCATCAATGTATATAAAACACCTTCCGTCGATTTCACCTTTTCCAATAATACCGGCTGCCAACCATTCACGACAAGCTTCAGCGCTTCGGCTACTCCCGGCGATGGCTTTGTGACCAGTTATTTCTGGGATTTTGGAGACGGGCACACGCTCAATACCACTTCAGCATCCGTCAGCAATACCTATAATTTTGCCGGCACGTATTCGGTGAATGTTACCGTTACCAATAGTTTCGGCTGTACGGGAACGACGCAGAAAAAAAATATCGTCAATGTTTTGCCCGGAGTCAATGCCGGTTTTTCGGCAGACTCCACCACACTGTGCAGCTTGTCTGATCCGGTATCTTTTACCAATACGACCAGCGGGGTAGGGACCCTTACCTATTCCTGGAATTTTGGAGACGGAACCACCGGCAGCAGCCCAAATCCTTCGCATCAATATGCAACAAAGGGAACTTATACCATTCAGTTGACAGCGACTAGCGCACAGGGATGCTCCAGTACCCTGGTGAGGTCAGCATATATCCATGCTGCAGATTTCGCACCCGACTTCAACACCCCGCCGCCGGTTTGCTCGGGCAATGGGGTAACCTTTGCTGACCTGTCGGCGCCGGCTTCGAGTAACACGATTTGGGATTTTGGCGATGGTCAGTCCGGAACGGGCAATTCCATCCTGCACGACTACGCAACAGGAGGCAGTTACCATGTGACGATGACGGGCACATATGGCGGTTGTTCCGGCAGCATCCAAAAACCTGTCATCGTATCTTCCAGCCCCGTAGTTCCGGGATTTGTTATTGACTATGGTCTCGCCTGCCAGGCGCCGATGACCGTGCAATTCCAGGATACGAGCCTGGGCGCAGTGAAATGGCTGTGGCATTTTACCGGTAATCCCGGTGACACATCCAGCCAGCAAAACCCATCATTTTTTTATAATACACAATCCCTTTTTCAACCCAGCCTGACCATAACGGACATCAATGGTTGCAGTGCCTCGGTCACGCAGCCGCTCAATACATCACAGCGCACCGCGAGGATCAGGATGGACACCGTACTTCATCCTTCTGCCACAATCTGCGCGACCATTACCGCCACTTTCTCTGC
>DATHGW010000235.1:0-2964 GCA_035317445.1 Puia sp. | reverse complement strand
ACCTTAAAAAATTATTTGCAGGTTACGGCGAAGTATCTTCTGCAAAAGTAATTACAGATAAAATCAGCGGTAAGTCTCGTGGTTTTGGTTTTGTTGAAATGCCCGTAGAAGCTGCTGCGCAACAGGCGATGCAGGAACTGGAAGGCATAGAAGTAGAAGGCAGGACGATTTCGGTATCTGTCGCAAAGCCTCGCTCTGAAGGTTCCAACAGGTCCTTCTCCGGCGGCTCACGCGAATCCAAATGGTAAAGGCTCATGGATGATAAAATTGAAAAATGCCCTCATTCACCTGAGGGCATTTTTAATTTTGGACTGTTCACGATCAATACCTGTAACAGACCGCATTGATATTCATCCCTGCCCCCACTGATGCAAATAATATCACATCGCCATCATGCAGCTCATGATCTTTGACCATGCCCTTTCGCACCAGGTCGTACAGGGTTGGAATGGTTGCCACGGAGCTGTTTCCCAGCCAGTGGATGCTCATCGGCAAAACATTTGCCGGAAATGATTCGGCACCGTATAAGTTGTACAGCCGTTCCACAATGGCTTCATCCATTTTCTCATTAGCCTGGTGAATGAATATTTTTTTCAATTCATGAATGCCGACGCCACCCTTATCGAGACAGGCTTTCATGGCCAGGGGCACATGCCTGATCGCATATTCATAGACTTTTCTTCCCCGCATTTTCATGTACCGGATGCTGGGATCAGCCTCAGGCTGATTAGACTTCCCCATATAGATATAGTACGTCTCATCAACACAATGAGATTGTACTGCCGTGGATAATATTCCTTTCCCGTCTGCACATTCAGCATATTCTATCACACAGGCTCCGGCTCCGTCAGAAAAAATCATGCTGTCCCTATCGTACTCATCGAGAACCCTGGAGAGTGTTTCTGCACCAATGACCAGGCATTTTTTAGCAATCCCCGCTTTAAAAAAAGATTCTGCCTGTGTTAACGCCTGAAGCCAGCCCGGGCATCCAAATAGGATATCATAGGGCACGCAATCAGGATTCTTTATCCCAAGGTTTTGTTTCACCCTGGAAGCCAGAGCAGGAACACAATCAATCTGTATGGTATGA
This sequence comes from Puia sp., assembly GCA_035317445.1. GTDB lineage: Bacteria > Bacteroidota > Bacteroidia > Chitinophagales > Chitinophagaceae > Puia. The sequence goes on along the minus strand of DATHGW010000235.1, from coordinate 1,874 downwards.
GCAATTACATTCCCGAAATTATGTGCGAGGATGATCTGATCCAGCGATTCGGGATCAATGCCACTGTCGGTAATGGCCAGCCTGGCTGCAATACAGGCAATATCAGATGCATTCAGGTCAGCCGGCACATAGCGTCGTTCCGCGATGCCGGTGATCTGCATAAATTTATCTACCAATACTTTGGGGGACGTCGTAATGTGACGGTAATCGTCCGTAAAAAAATCACGCCGAATGAAATCACTGTTTTTTTTGATAACAGGAGGAATATAACTTCCTGTGCCAGTAATAACGGATCGCAACATAACAGCTCGCGTAAACAGTTTGATTGACTAGAAATTTCAGGCTGCCACAATGGTTAACCTGGTAATCTCAGCGCCGTTGAAGATGCGGGCAACGCTAATATCGTTCGATTCTTTCCACTTTTCAATACTTGCGCCGGTAACGATCCGCCAGAAATTCTTCGACTTTAACTCGTTGTAATCCTGTGTTTTAATAAACACACCCAGGATCGGATTGCGGGTTTTGAAATGAATCCTTATCGAGTTTTTTTTCAGATCTTCATTCGTAATAAATTTCTCAATTTGATCATTGGTCATGCAACTAAATTTTCAGAAAGGTAATTTATTTTCGCCGTTTGGGCGCAATAATTTTGAGCGGCGGTTTTTCGGTCTTCCAGGCTAAATGGGCAATTGAATAATAAACTCTGCATACTCGCCTTCCTTGGTTTCCACTTTCAATGACCCATCATGCTGCTTCGTGACAATATCATAACTCAGGGATAATCCCAGCCCTGTTCCCTGTCCTGTTGGCTTGGTCGTAAAGAAAGGCTGGTAAATCTTGTCCACTACTTTTTGGGGTATTCCCATGCCATTGTCTCTTATCCTGATCTCGATCTTGTCTTTCAGCTTTTTTGTGCTTACAAAAACAAGCGGCACATAATCCGGACCCACGATTTTCTTTTTTTGCGTGACGGCATAGAATGCGTTGTTGTATAAATTCAACAGCACCCTTCCCATATCCTGTGGAATGATACTGACCAGTCCGGCGCCGGACTTATCGCCAGACAACTGCTTATCAAAATCGGTTTTCATCGTCGCGTTAAATGATTTGTCTTTGGCCCTCAGCCCATGAAAACTCAATCGAAAATATTCATCCGCCAGTTCATTGATGTTCGTGGGCTCTTTTTGGCCGGTGCTGCTGCGGGAATGCTGCAACATGCCTTTTACGATGGCATCTGCCCGCTTGCCATGGTGCACGACCTTTTCGAGGTTGTTTTGAATATCCTGTGCCAGCGATAATGCGGCGGCTGGATTTCCTGATGCGAGATTCTCCTTCATCTCTTCGATCAACTCCATGTTGACCTCTGAAAAATTGTTGACGAAATTGAGGGGGTTCTGTATTTCATGCGCAACACCCGCTGTCAGTTCTCCCAACGAAGCCATTTTTTCGCTTTGAACCAGTTGCGATTGCGCATTTTTCAATTCGCTGAGCGTCTGTTCCAGGTTATCGCGCTGAATGGCGATCTCCTCTTTCTGCCTCACCACTTCCGATGTTCGCAGATTTACCTTCTCTTCCAGTTCGTGCTTTTCCCTCACCAAGCGGTCGGACCTGTTATGAATAAAAGTGTAGAGTCCAAAAGCAATCAGCAAAGCATACAGCGAATAGGCCCACCAGGTTTTCCACCAGGGTGGTGTAATGATGAAATGCAATTCAGCGGGTTGGCTCCACAATCCGTTAAATCCCATGCTGGCCACTTTGAAAGTATATTTCCCTGGAGCCAGGTCGCGGTAATTTTCGCAGAATGGTCGTTCGGTCATCGCGCTCCAATTTTTGTCGATCCCTTCGAGGATATAGCGATAACGTACTTTTTCCGA
>DATHGW010000234.1:0-2405 GCA_035317445.1 Puia sp. | reverse complement strand
CGGTCTTTTCGGCAGAACCCGTGGAATAACTTATCCGTTCATCTGGTATCGCATGGTCGATCTGCTTTTGACTGAGGTCTGTGGCTGCGATCCTGTTGAAATAAGGGGCCAGCAACAAGGCCGCCTGCCCATTACCTGTTGCACAATCCCAGGCGAAGTTTTTTTCTTTTACAAAGGAAAGCACGTAATCAATGAGGGCTTTTGGATAAGTGGGGCGATATTTCGCGTATATATCAGCCTGCCTGGAAAATAAGTCCTTCATACTGTTACGAGATATGCTTAAGCTGCCGGATGATGGCTGCCGGATCCGAAGCCTTAAAAACAGTATTGCCTGCCACCAGCACATCGGCCCCGGCATGGACAAGTGTGTGGGCATTATCCAGCGTAACGCCGCCGTCAATCTCAATCAATACCTGAAGCCCTCTTTCATGGATCATGCGCTTGAGGTCACGTATCTTTTTCAGCGTGTGAGGAATAAATACCTGTCCGCCAAACCCTGGATTTACGCTCATCATGCAAACATGATGAAGGTCTTCCAGGATATCGGCAAGCATTTCTACCGGCGTATGTGGATTGATGGCAACACCCGCCTTCATTCCCAGTGATTTGATCTGTTGGATATTGCTGTGCAAATTCGGACAAGCCTCGAAATGAACGATCAACTGGTCAGCCCCGGCCTTCCTGAAAGCCTCGGTTAATTTCTCCGGTTCTTCGATCATGAGATGCACGTCACAGGTCTTGTTGGCCACTGTGCGGATATGTTCTATAACGGGGATGCCAAAACTAATATTAGGAACAAAGCGGCCGTCCATCACGTCGAGATGAAACCAGTCAGCTTCACTTTCATTGACCATTTTGCATGCATCTTCAAGCCTTAAGAAGTCAGCTGCCAGTAGAGAGGGGGCGATGAGGGGCATGTGGGAGTTGATTGGTTGATTGGTTGTAGTCAAAGTTACAATTTAGAAATTAACCAGTCAACTTATCAACCAGTCAACTTATCAACTATTCAACACTCCGCACCCTGCGGAGTGCCTCCCTGGCTTCTTTAAAATTCTTGTCTAGTGCGGCTGCGCGTTCATAGTTCTGGATGGCTTCCTCTTTTTTATTGACGGCTTCATAACACCTCCCGATCCAGTAATATGCATCGGGGTTAATATTGGAAACGGTGGCGGCCATGCGAAAAGTATTGAGCGCTCCATCGTAGTTGTTTTGCTTGAAAAAAGCAATCCCCTTTTCAATGTATGCATCTGAAAATTTCCAGTCTCGACGGATGCATGAATCAAATTGCAATACAGCGAGGTTATATTGTGTGGTATTCGAGTAATAAATCCCTTTGATGAAAAAAGGATCAGGTAATTGCCTTGCCGGGTCGTTGGCAATGACCTGGTCGCAGATGGCAAGCGCCAGCGGATCTTTATTTTCAGCATACAAATGCGCCAGTTCGAGCGCGTAGGTATTGACCGGTTGAAGATGAAAGGCCTTGCTCAACGCCCTGATCGCTTCACTGGTGTCTTTCATCTCTTCCAGCAGCAATCCTTTTTCATACCAGGTTTCAAAATCAAGGGAATCTTTTTGAAGCAGGTTATTGTACAATTGCAGCGCATCCTTCGATCGGCCGGATTCAGCATAGGTCTCGCCCAGCAGCCGCCTGAATTCCAGGTTGTCTGGAAAATGTTGAATGCAGTCCCGCAACAACGCCAGTTTTTCCGCGGGCCGTCCAAGGATCGACAAATTGGAAATATAATGCAATCCCGTCTCCGCAACGGGTTTCAGCTCCCATGATCGCTTAAAATCTGCGGATGCTAATTCATGCTGGTTGATCTGCGAAAGCAATTCGGCTCTGCGAAAATACAGGCTGGCATCCTTTGGAAACTGGCGGATGCTGTCATTGAGACCGGCAAAGGATGGGGATCTCATGATAATGGATTCATTGCCACTACCTACCGGATCAGCTCCGTGGCATCCCAATAGCCAATGCATACTAAGGAACACAAAAAGATATGTCGCTGATTTGTTCATGAGGCAAAGCTAACAGATTTGATATAAGATGGTTTTACAATATTCTGACAATTTTAATCCCTGCATGGCGCAAATTTGCACCTTTATATATACCGCTTAAAACGATGGGTCATGAAAAAAGGTCTGTATTGCCTGTTAATTTTTATTGGCATTTTCCTGATGGTGACTGCTTATAAGAGTGGTTTGGTCATTGTTCATACCTCACATCATTCCCTGGATACCTTGCTCTATCCTGACGAAAAGCATTTCAGTAATATGCAGCAGCTGACATTTGGAGGTGACAATGCAGAAGCCTACCTGAGTTACGACGACAAGTACCTGATCTTCCAAAGAACAAATCCCAAGGAGGGTCTGTATTGCGACCAGATGTTCATCGGCAAATTACC
>DATHGW010000233.1:0-6954 GCA_035317445.1 Puia sp. | reverse complement strand
ATACCGGTTTGAATTCTGTGCGGGATCAATGTAAATATTATCCGCCAACAGATCCCCATCGATGGGTATGGACCTGCCGAAAAAATCGACCTGACGCAGGCTCGAGTACATACCATTGACTGCAGTTTGCATGGAATTTTCATCCACTATGGCTTCCGAATTTGGAATCTGGCTGGGCGGTTTAAGATCGAGATATTGCTTGCTGCAGGCGCCCAAAAATATGGAACCGATCACCAGCAATACCAAAATCAGTTTTTGATGCTTCATATCGCTATTCATTTATTTTTCTTAAAGATTTATGTTCAAACCAAAGGAAAATGTCTTTTGGAGCAGGATCTGCAAATCATTGAACCCGTTGATCGGTTGTTCCGGATCAAAAGTAATATTGGGGTCAAAGGTTTTGGTCCACAGGTTGGTACCCCTTAGATAGACCTGCACATTATCAACCCCGATATGACTCAGCAGGCGCTTGGGTAACTGGTATGACAGCACGACATTCCTCAGCCTGATATAATCGCCTTTGTAGAAATACCTGCTGGAAGTGGTATTGGATTGGGATTGATTGCCGGCGATATATTGCGGCACATCCGTCTTATCGCCAGGTTTTTTCCATCGCCTGTCAAATGCTTTCTGGTCCTGGTTCAACGAAAAAAAAGCGCCGTCACTTTCATTCAGGAATCCCCAGGTATTTAAAAGCAGGTTTCCGTATTGGTAGTTAAACTGTGCGCTAAGTGAAAGTCCTTTGTAAGTAAACGTTGTCGTAAATCCACCGAATCCTTTTGGCGAAGCGCTGCCAATGATCGCGTTTTGAACCTGGGTTACATCTGTCGTCATGGTTTTTTTTGTTCCGTCCGTATACCATCGTCCCTCCCCCGTTTGCGGATCGGCACCAGCCCAAAGGAAAGTGTAAATGGATTGGACATCCTTACCTACTCTGATGATATAAGGCAAACTGATGATGTCGGCATTATTATTCAAAGCCGTTACTTTATTTTTATTGAAGGCCATGTTGAGGGAAATATCCCATCTGAAAGAAGACGTCAGGATGGGCGAAGCATTGAGGGTGAGCTCAAATCCCCTGTTTTGCATGGACCCGATATTGTCGGGATAATTTGTAAATCCTGAAGTCAATGACAGGGGCACATTTTGCAGCAATTGCGTCGTCTTCCGGATATAATAATCTGCTTCCAGGGAAAGCCGGTTGTTGAATATACCCACTTCCATTCCTATATCAAATGGTTTATTCTGCTCCCAGGTCAGGTTCAGGTTTCCCACAGCGGTAGGCACACTTCCCGGAAGTTTATTGTAGTCAGCGCCGAAGCCGTATAACGGACGCCAGTTGTAGTTTCCAATATTCGCATTCCCGTTGGTGCCATAGGATCCCCTTAGTTTGAGTGAGGAAAGAAACGAAAGGTTCGACATGAAATCCTCCTTGTCAATATTCCATGCGGCACCCACCGACCAGAATGTTCCGTACCGGTTATTGCTTCCGAAACGGGAGGACCCGTCATTTCGCAAACTGCCGGAGAGGGAATATTTGTTTTTATAATTGAATTGCAGGTTGGAGAATATGGAAGAAAAGGCATAGTCAGAACCCGAGGCATTGGCCAAAACAGGGTTGCTGGTTGGCGGCAAAGGCAAGGTGGTGAGCTGTGGCACGCCATCTCCGTCGGCGCTGATATTGAATTGCTGTGATTTCTGCGCTTCATATCCCACTTTAAGGTCAGCCGTCAGATTTCCCTCCCGGTCGATCTCTTTGTGGTAATCTAATGTATTCGTCCAAACGTAATTAAATACTCGGGTGTAAAAATTGGTAAACTTGCCACCGTTGGTCACGAAATCGCCAAAAAAAGGATTGTAATAAGATGGCTCTTCAAGGGAAAAGAAATCGAGGCCCAGCCGCGTGGAAAATTTAAGACCCTTGATGATATTGTATTCCCCGGTGAAACCACCCAGCAATTTGGTATTGCCCAATTTAGAATAATCATAGTGTGCTATAGCCAGCGGGTTAAAAATCTGTTCGAAATCATCAGGACTGTAATCATAAGATCCATCCTTGTTGAACGGATGCTGATATGGCCTCAGATAATATGCTGCCAGTACAGGTCCCCTGAAAGTGGCCGATTGTGCAGGTGTGTTCTGGTTGGCATGTGATGCGTTAATAGAAAATCCGATCGAAATTTTATCATTCAGCTTATGTTTAAGGTTAATGTCGCCGCTGAATCGCGTGAAATCAGATCCGATGACAACAGCCTGTTGTTTGAAATAGCCTCCTGAAACATAAAATGTTGTTTTGGCATCTCCACCCGAAGCAGACACATTGTATTGCTGGCTGATACCCTGGCGCGTAACCTTATCGAGCCAATCGGTACTGAATCCATTGTTTGCGCCCAATGCATTCAGGTAAAAATTAATTGTTGCCGTGTCGCCTCCGGTGGCATTGCTCAGGCCCTCGGTGGTCAGTTCGGTATATTGACTTTTGTTAAGCGGTTTGCCGAGGTTGCTCAGGTAAGCGGCATTGCTGAATCCATATTCTGCGGAGGCATTGATCTTCGTTTTCCCGGCCTTTCCCTTCCTGGTTGTGATCAATATAACACCATTGGCGGCTCTTGATCCATAAAGAGATGCGGCAGAGGCGTCTTTCAATACCGAAAGGCTTTCAATATCATTGGGATTCAAACCTGCCAGGGCATTGGAGGTTGTCGTGTTCCTGGAAAAATCCCCTGTGTTCGCGGGAATGCCATCGATCACATATAAGGGTTCTGAAGAGGCGTTGATAGAGCCAATCCCCCTGATCCGGATTTCCTGTGCACCCCCGGGCTGCCCCGACGGAGAAACAGATTGAAGTCCTGCTACCTTTCCCTGCAACATCTGGTCCACGGAAACCATCGGAATATTTTCAAATTCTTTCCCGTCAACTTTTGCCACCGAACCTGTCAGTCGTTTTTTCTCCTGTGAGCCATAGGCAATCACCACAACTTCCTGCAATTTTCTTTCTTCCGTGGATAAGGCAACGGTGATATTCGTTTTGTTTCCCAGGTTCACTTCCTCCATGGCATAGCCAATAGAAGTAAAGACAAGCACCTTTTGTTTTCCATTCGCCGGAATCTGGAATGTGCCATCTTCTTTCGTTTCGACGGCGGTGTTGGTTTCTTTCAGTCTAACGGTCACCCCGCCCAGTGGCGAGCCATTTCTTGAATCTGTTACCTTTCCAGTGATGATGTGTTGTGCAAATAAAGGACCGCAGGAGATGAGCCCCAGGATGATGAGGCCGAATAATTTTCTCATATTGAATTAGTTTTTGAATGTCAGTTGTGGGGAGTACCCTTGGTGAGGTTAGGACAGCCTAAACGGCTTCATCGCTGTATCGGGTATTTGCTTAAGAATCTAAAGGACGAATAAAGAATGCTTAAGCATGAAAAAAAGCATCTGAAGGGTGATGAATTTAGCAGCGGGACAAAAAAAAACCGGCTAAAACCGGTTTCTGTAGAATTGACTTTACTTAAACTTCACTTCTATTTATAAAATGTTAGTGGTTTGAATCCTTGTTCTACATTCACAAATTCCTTGATCACATTTCCGTCCTCATAGATCACAATGAAAGATCTTTTTCTGTCATCCGTTCTTTTTTGCAAAGCCAGGATCTTCGTGATGATAAAGGTCCTGTCGACCCAGGCAAACCTGTCTTCCACTTTCATATAATCCTGCACCGTAGTTATCACTTCCCCCGATTTTAATATGTGAACCGTGCTCACAATGCCTCTCTCCGATACGTGATAATCCTGCGACGAGTCCATAAAGAAATTTATCCAATTTACAGGTAATTTTGCAGTAAAAATTTATTTGTTTTCCACAAGACCATGAATGAAAACATTATTTCTCCATCATTCAATCACTTGTACCAGTGCACTTTCCCAAATGTCGAGGGATCAAAAACAGCCGGATCCAAGGAAGGATCCACTTTATAGTCGTGGTAGTACTCTTTTTGTACGAGCTGGTCATTGACGTAGAAAATAACCTGAGTTTCCGTCCAGCCGCCCTCCAGCTTCACGTGGTTTTCAAACAGGCCTTCTTCCTTCCTTTTATCATCAAACTTGATCATTCTTACCAGCACCAGCTTTTCCTTGTCTATCCAAAGCTGGTTTACTTTTTCACCCGCGCTGATTGCTCCGATCACATAAACATCCTTCCCCTTCCAGGTATCTGAATGGAACCGGGAGAGGTCATAATGAAGCGAGGCAATTTTTTTCAATGCTTCGTCAAAAGAACTAAAATATAGTCCTCCCAATAAGAAAGTAAGGTCATTCCTGTCCAGCCCCTTTGCTTTGAGCTGGCCTTTCTGGAAACTGTACACGGAATCGTTCCTGAAGATGACCGCATTCCCTTCTGAAGGATCACCAAAATCTATTCTGAATTTATCCGGAAAAGATACAGCCTCATACCAGGTTGTTTTATTTTCAACCGTGTCGTTCTTGTAACTTTCAGTCGTCTGCACGAATGTATAATTGCGATACCATTTTCCCTGATAACGGTCATACATCTTCCTGAGGAGTTTTTCGGAATTCATGTCATCCCGAATAAAAGCCGCGCAACAACTGATCAAAAGGATATAAACCTTCAGCATATATTTTTTCTCAAATCTATGGTTAATGAATCATTCTGTAGATAACGCCTCTATTTTTTTTAAGGCATCCTTTAACTCGATTCCTTTTTGCAGCACCGGCTTAAACAGATCTCCTTTCTTTTTCAGTCTGGCCATAATATTGAACATGGTAAAATCGAGTGGACTCAATCCTTTCTTTACTTCTTTCCATTCTAATGGTGTAGAGACGGGGGCGCCCGGTTTGGGCCTTAAGGAATAGGGTGCCGCAATGGTTTGAATAGTCCTGTTTTGCAAAAAATCCAGGTATATTTTTTTCTTGCGCTTCGCCGGACTTCTCTCGAGGCTGGTAAAGGAGGGAATTTGCTTATGCACCAACCCTACCAGTAATTCGGCAAACAACCGGGATTGATCATAAGTGTATTTTGCAGCCAGGGGAATAAGAATATGCATACCCGTTGCACCAGATGTTTTACAATAGGATGGAATGTTCAAAGACTCCAGTATCTCCCTTGTTGCCAGCGCAGCTTCAACAACCTGATCGTAGGAATTGCCATCAGGATCGAGGTCGATGACACACCAGTCGGGATTATCCGCTGAGCCTACCCGGCTATGCCAGGGATGCATTTCTATGCAGCCCAGGTTGGCCATATACATTAATGTGGCTTCATCACTGCAGACGAGAAATTGCTTGGTTTCACCATCAGACTCGCTGACATAAGCGTAGGTCTCGATCCAGTCAGCGACTTTGCCTTCCACATTCTTTTGAAAAAAATTCGGACCGGTAATGCCATTGGGATGCCGGTTGAGCGATTGGGGCCGGTCTTTCATATAAGGAAAAATATAGGGCATTACCTCATAATAATAATTCAACATGGAACTTTTGGTAATTTTTTCCTTGGGCCAATAGATCTTTCCCAGGTTAGTAAACTGCAAAGTTTTCCCCTTGATGTTCCGAGTTACCTCCTTTCCTTCCCCCGGAAGCCAGCCCTGCATAGATTGGGCATCGGACGTTTTTATCGAAGGTTTGTTTACGTTTGTCTTAGCCGGAAGTTTTTGCTTTTGCATGACTATTTTTTTGGTGCTGATGCTGTAGACTGATTGATGCAGGATCACTTAAAATTCTATGCCAGCCTGGTCGACGGCCCGGCAACCAAAGCGCTGAATTTTGTGTATTAAGACCTGATGTCTTGTTATAAACAGCTATACTAATGTATAATAAAGCAGAATGGGATTGGGAAATAAAACCAGATGAAGGCTGGTTCAATTTGCGGCTGAACGAGTTACTGCAATACAAGGACTTGCTGTTGAGGTTTCTAAGAAGAGACTTGATCGCCAGTTACCAGCAGACCATACTGGGCCCCATCTGGGTTTTTCTTCAGCCCCTGTTGACCACCCTGGTTTATTTTATCATTTTTTCAAGAATTGCCCATCTTCCAACAGACGGTATTCCTGCGATCTTGTTTTATTTGCCTGGCACCATCATCTGGACCTATTTCTCAGATTGCCTGTATAGCACTATGAACACGTTTGTTCACAATGCCAATATTTTCAATAAAGTGTATTTCCCCCGGCTGATTTCACCATTAAGTTTAATCATCTTTCATTCTTTCCGGTTATCCATTCAGTTGATGCTGTTTTTCCTGTTGTATCTGTTTTTCCTTTTTGGACCTCATCACATCACGCCATCCTGGACGATATTGCTTTTGCCCATCCTGGTCGCGATCACCGCAGCTTTTGCACTGGGTGCCGGGTTGATCCTAAGCGTTTTTACAGCAAAATACAGGGACCTGGATAATATCCTGCAATTCCTGTTGCGTTTGTTCATGTTTGCCACTCCGGTTGTATACCCGGTTTCCCTTGTCCCTGAAAAATACAAGATCCTGTTTTGGATAAACCCGCTGACGGCGGTCATCGAGACGTTCAGGGCAGGTTTTTTTACGAACCAGGCATTGCCAGCCGGCTATTTGTTGTTGAGCGCATCAAGTGCCATGCTGTTCCTTTTTGGAGGGCTGGTATTGTTTCATAAGCATGAAATCAAAGCCATGGATATTGTTTAAAATAAATCAGAAGCAGATGAGCAGGGTCATGATCAAAGCCGAAAACATCTCAAAATACTATCGCCTGGGTGCGCTGGGATCCTCGACCGTAAAGGAGGATATCAGCCATTGGTGGAACAGAAGATCCAGGTTAGACAGGATACAAAACCCGGATGGATTTCAACCGGCAAGCGGACATATCTGGGCGCTGCGGAATATCAGTTTTGAGGCGGAAAGCGGGGAAGTGTTGGGATTTATGGGGCGGAATGGAGCGGGAAAATCCACCTTATTAAAAATCATCTCCCGCATCACGCT
>DATHGW010000232.1:0-7817 GCA_035317445.1 Puia sp. | reverse complement strand
CCTGATGGACAGTAATTCAGGAAAATATATTCAATCTGCTTCCCATCAGATCATCAAGAACAGGAAATGGCTGATTATCGCACCCCGTCAGAGCATCTCTTCCCAAACCATCCTGGTGGAAAAAGGAATGAGGCAGGTCATCTTTGAAAACGGAACACTGACGATAGATGACAGATCACAGTTAACAGATGACAGTAACGTTAAAGATCCTGTTAACCGTCAACTGTCAACTGTCAACTACGACAGGAACACCGCATGGCTGGATGCGTCGTCCGTCGTCTATCCTTTGATCCTGCGTAAATGGAAGCAGGGAGATTATTTTTATCCGCTGGGTATGCGCAAAAAGAAAAAACTGGCTCGTTTTTTTATAGACCAGAAATTATCAAAAAGAGAGAAAGAAAAGGTCTGGGTGCTGGAAATGGATAAAAAAATCATCTGGGTCGTGGGTATGCGAATTGATGACCGGTTCAAGCTTGATGCGGATTCCATATCCATACTGAAAATTGAAATGGAATCAAAATAGGTTGTACATGTGCGGATGACTCAGCTCCTGGATAAATGTCCTGACGACTTCCGGTCTCGAGGCGATCGTAAACACGATCCCGAACAGTGCACCCCAAAAATGAGCATCATGGTTGATATAACCGCCTCCTTTTTTCGACATGTACATGGAATACCCGAGAAAAAGCAAGGCATAAATGATGGCCGGAACGGGAATGAAAAAAACCAGGATGGTTACCCAGGGTTTCATCAGGATAAAAGCGAACAGCACCGCACAAACTGCGCCAGATGCACCCAGGCTCCTGTAATGGTAATCATTGCGGTGCTTGAAATAACTGGGAAGCACTGAAACGATCAATGCCCCCACATAAAGTATAACATAACTGTAACGGGGCAAACCGAGGTCTTGTGAATACCTCGATTCCATTTCGCTGCCGAAAAAATACAAAGTGAACATATTAAAAGCCAGGTGCATAAAATCGGCATGGATCAATCCACAAGTAACAAACCGGTAATATTGCTTTTGATTCGCAATGGCAGGTGGCCAGAAGATCAGATCATCGATGATCTTGTGACTGTTAAACCCTGCAAAAGAAATAATACAGGTGATCGCAATGATGATAATAGTCAGGCTGAGCATTCGATTTTTTTTTAAAGATAGGGGTTAATTGTAATCCCGTTTCAGGCGTGATGGTATTTTTCATTCCGTAAAATGCTGCATGCCCGGTACAGTTGCTCTGAGAGCATGAGTCTGACCAACTGGTGCGGAAACGTAAGCTTGGAAAGCGACCATTGAAGATCGGCTCGTTTCAATATGGGTTGGCCTAACCCGAAGGCACCACCGATCAAGAAAATAAGGCTGCGGGTGCTATCGTTTGCTTTCCCCTGAAGAAATTGCGCAAGCCCTGTGGAAGAAAATTGCTTTCCTCCTTCATCCAATGCTACCAGGTAGTCATCCTGTGTCAGCAGGTCAAAAATGGCAGAGCCCTCTTTTTTTTTCAGTTCTGTTTCTGAAATAAGACCCCCATGCTTTGCCGAAGGAATGATCATCCATTCCACGGGGAAATATTTGGAAATGCGTTTGGTGAAATCCTCGATACCGGGTTTCACGTAGGGTTCGTGATTTTTTCCGATGGCCCAGAACTGTATTTTCATATTATGATATGCTTAATGGAGGAAGTCATCTGATTCCCGGTATGCATTGATCAAAGCCATTTCTCCATCCTTGCCAGGTTTTGCCGCGCCATGTTCCATGCCCAGCATGCCTTTGTATCCTTTCTGGTGGATGTGTTTGAAAATATTCTTATAATTCATTTCGCCAGTCGTGGGTTCATTTCTGCCCGGGTTATCCCCGATCTGGAAATAGGCGATCTCTTCCCATGCCTTGTCGATACTTGGAATGATGTCTCCGACATTGCGTTGCATGTGGTACATGTCAAACAATATTTTGCAGGAAGGACTGTTCACCGCCTTGCAAATGGCAAAACTTTGATCCGGGTATCGAAGGAACAGATCGGGCGTATCGCTCAGGGGCTCCAAAACCATGATCAAACCATGGGGCTCCAGGATCTCCACCGCTCTGCGCAAGGATTCAATGACGTTGGCGGTCTGGTATCCCATGGGCAGACTTCGATCGTAATTGCCGGGCACAACCGTGATGAGCTTGCCGTTGCACCGTTTGGCTGTATCAATCGCAAGCTTGCTGTATTGCAGGAATTTTTCCCTCCAGGCCTTATCACCAGAGCAGAGTGATGTGCTCACGGGCCAGTGATCAAAACCATGAACAAAAACACCCATTGACATACCCAGTTTAGCAAGCGCATTCCCAATTTTTTCCTGTTGTTCGGCGCTGCGGCTCATCATGCCGTTGTCTTCGATGGAACGGAACCCGTTATCGTAGGCGAATTTGATCTGATCTGTAAATTCAGCGCCTGCATTGTTTTTGAACATACCATCATGCGTGGCATAGTTCAGGTTGAAAGGTTTGCCGTCAGCAGGACCAAGCCCGTCTTTTTTGCCCGATCCGAGCGCAGCGGTCGAAAGCAAGACAGATGATCCGGCGAGCATACCACTGTGTAAAAATTTTCTACGTTGCATAACAGTGATTTAGTCTTCAATTTACCTAAAATACAACAGCAACACACCACAGTTGACCCTTTTCACTGATAATTCCCTGCCCTGATCTTTTTTTCAATACAATGGTTAAATTGCGGGTTATTGAGAACCAAATAAATCAACTGCTGTAGTGAAAATTTTTTGTTTTCTTGTTTTTTCCTGTATATTCTTCTCTTGCCCGCTGCCCGCCCAAAAAAAGAACCAGACCTACCAATTGCACATCCATCCCAGCACTTCTGCGATGAAAATAGATGGCGTGGTGGATGAACAGGGTTGGATAGACGCTGAATCAGCAGATCATTTCTTCATGGTGCTGCCCATGGATACCAGTTACGCGGCTGTAAGAACAGAGGTGCGGATGACCTACGACAACCAGAACCTGTACCTGCTGGCCATCTGCTATAATGGGATTCCCGGCCCGTATATGGTAGAGTCCCTGAAAAGGGATTTTTCTTTTGTCAAGAATGATAATTTTCTCCTTTTCATGGATCCCTTCGACGACCAGACCAATGGATTTTCTTTTGGCGCAAACGCAGCCGGCGCGCAGTGGGATGGAACAATGTATGAAGGGGGCAAGGTGGACCTGAGTTGGGACAACAAATGGAATTCTGTGGTGAAGAATTATCCCGACAAGTGGGTGTTTGAAGCGGCCATTCCATTCAAGACCCTGCGCTACAAAAAAGGAATTACAGAATGGGGAATTAATTTCAGCAGGAACGACCTGAAAACAAAAGAAAAATCAAGTTGGGCGCCCGTGCCCCGGCAATTCCCAACAGCTTCGCTGGCATATACAGGAATATTGGTTTGGGATAAACCGCCTCCTGAACCGGGGTTGAATGTTTCCGTTATTCCCTATGTTCTGGGTGGCGTTTTCAAAGATTATGAAAGCAAATCCGCCGTCACGTACCGGCACGAAATCGGCGTTGATGCAAAGATCGGCATCACTTCCTCGCTGAATCTCGACCTGACCGTTAATCCTGATTTTTCGCAAGTGGATGTAGACCAGCAGGTCACTAACCTTAGCCGTTTTGAACTTTTTTTCCCTGAAAAACGCCAGTTTTTTCTGGAGAACGGTGACCAGTTCAACAATTTCGGGTACCCGTCGATCAGGCCTTTTTTTTCCCGGCGGATCGGGTTGAATGCGCCCATCCAATTCGGCGCCAGGCTTAGCGGCAAGCTCGATAAAAATTGGCGGATAGGCATCATGGATATGCAGACAGGTGCAGTGGATTCGGTTGGATTGCCCTCGCAGAATTTCGCTGTGGTGGCCCTGCAAAGAAAGATCTTTGCCCGTTCGAATATCGGATTCATCTTCATCAACAAAGAATCGCTTCATTACCAGCCTGGCCAGGATTCCGGTAAGGCAGTGTATTCGCAATACAATCGAAATATCGGGATAGAATACAATCTTGCCTCTTCAAACAACCTGTTGACGGGAAAAATGCTTTTGCTGAAATCATTCAGCCCGGACAAACAAGGTCAGGATTGGGTGAATGCCGGACACTTACAATATGCCAGCAGAAAATGGAACCTGCTTTTCCAATACGAGTATGTAGGAGGCCATTACAATGCAGAAGTAGGCTATACGCCCAGGCAGAATTATGTTAAGGTCAACCCGGTACTTTCCCGGTTTTTCTTTCCCAAGGCTGGCGCCATTCTAACGCATGGTCCTCAGTTGAATTCTACCTATTATTTTGATCCTTCCCTTCATCAAACGGATAACGAAACCGTGTTGTCTTACCTGATCACGTTTCGGGATCGTAGTACAATTACTCCCTTGCTCGTGCATGATTATGTTCAATTGCTCCAGCCCTTTGATCCAACGAATACAGGCAAGGATACGCTCGCCAGAGGAACGAAACACAGGTGGAACACGGTAGGGCTTGATATTGTATCCAAACCCCAGAGCCTGTTTACCTATACTTTTTCCATGCGGTATGGCGGTTATTACGCCGATGGCGAGAAACTGACGCTGGCAGCCAGCCTGGGTTACCGGTTTCAACCCTATGTCAGCATTTTGATGAACATCAGTTATAACAACCTGGCGCTGCCACAGCCCTGGGGAGAAACCAGTTTCTGGCTGATCGGTCCAAGGATCGACCTCACGTTGACGAATAAGTTATTCTTTACCACATTCGTTCAATACAATGAACAACAGAAGAACATGAACATCAACAGCCGCCTCCAGTGGCGATATCGTCCGGCATCAGACCTTTTCCTGGTCTACACCGATAACTATTTCCCTGCACCGCTCTCCGTAAGAAACCGCGGCGTCGTCCTGAAGTTTAATTACTGGTGGAATCTTTAGGAATGTGAAATATAAAATGTAAAATCTAAAATATAAAAGGAAATTGAACTTTTACATTTTAGATTTTATATTTTTTTATCTCCTGAACCCCCGCAAGAACTCCTCCACCATCATCCTCCGTTTCCCCTCCAATTGCAACTCCGTCACCCGGATGTATCCATCAGCAGCGGCGAACCGGAGAAAAGTTTTACCATCCGTTTCGTACTGACCTGCCGGAATTACAGGATTTATTTTTTCTTTGGCTGACCTGAATATCTTGAGCAGTTTGCCATCGAGGTTTGTGTAAGCCGCTGGGAAAGGGGAGAGACCGCGAATCAGGTTGTGTATTTCTTTGACGGACTTTGTCCAATCAATTTTCCCCGTTTCGGTGAATATTTTTGGCGCATGCTTCAGGTCCTCTGCAGCGAATTGTTCCTGCGGGATTTCAACGAGGTTTCCGGTAACCAGTTGCTGAATGGTTTTTACCAATAATGCCGCACCGATGACTTTCATGCGGTCGTGCACTTCCCCAGCCGTCTCATCTTCGCCAATCGGAAATCGATCTTGCAAAAGAATATTGCCTGTATCAATCTCCTGCTGCAATTTAAACGTTGTGACACCCGTCTCTTTTTCGCCATTGATCACAGCCCAATTGATGGGCGCAGCACCCCGGTACTGGGGCAGGAGCGAACCGTGCAGGTTGATGGTTCCCATTGCCGGCTGTTTCCAAACCACCTCAGGCAACATTCTGAAAGCAACCACTATTTGCAGGTCGGCTCGTAGTCCTTGCAAAGCAGCAATAAAATCAGGATTTTTTAATTTCTCAGGTTGAAGTATTTTAATATTCCGGTCGCGGGCGTATTTCTTTACGGCTGA
This sequence comes from Puia sp., assembly GCA_035317445.1. Lineage (GTDB taxonomy): Bacteria > Bacteroidota > Bacteroidia > Chitinophagales > Chitinophagaceae > Puia. Next base: position 2,038 of record DATHGW010000232.1, on the reverse strand, counting down.
TTCAGTCAATTGCATACCTCGCCCCGCGGGCTTGTCAGGGGCAGTGACTACTGCAACGATATGAAAGCCTGCAGAGATCAACGCATCCAGCGAGGCCACGGCAAATTCCGGGCTACCCATAAACACGATCCGTGGATGTTCGTCTTTTGCCTGCGGATCTTTTTTTTCAGTCATTGGTCAAGTGAATTTGTTCCTTTGTCCTACTCGAAATCCGGGTACAACAAATATTTTTTCCTGATCTTTTTGAATCTGCTGATGCCAGGCTCCCAGCTCTTTCGTATTGCTGATTCCCTTTTTCCGTCACGGATTTGTTGGGCCAGGACCGAAGATCCTGCCAGCGTATTAAAATAATTAGACGCGAGAAAGAATTTTTCTTTGTCAGGAAACAAATGGTATGCTTTCAGCAACCATGTCAATTGTATATGACCTTTTATTATCGCCACATTGACCTTGCTCAGGTCGTATCCATAGCAAAGCTGATTTATCAGCGGAGGATTCCTTGCGCCTTCCGTGCTGCGGGGCGTAAATCTGTACAGATTTTTTGGAAAAGATGGATGACCAAATTGCTGAAACGGTTTATCAGTCCCCCTTCCCAGGCTGATGGACGTGCCTTCGAAAAAGCAAATGGATGGATATAAATAAATCGCCTGCATATTGGGCAGGTTAGGCGAAGGCTTAACCGGCAGATTATATTTACTCTTGTGCGTGTAATGCTGATTTGGCACGATCAGAAGATAAATGCGACTTGAAATCTTTTTGTAATCCTTTGGAAAGCCCGGCACCAGTCGTTCTCCTGCCAGCATATCGGCGTATTCTCCCATCGTCATCCCATAGACGACGGGTATGGACTGCATACCGACAAAAGACCTGAAAGCCGTATCAAGAACAGGTCCGTCCACATAAAAACCATTTGGATTTGGCCGGTTCAAAACGATTAGCGGCTTGCCGTTCATGACGGCCGCCTCCATATATTTTTGCAGAGAAGAGATGTAGGTGTAAAATCTTGCCCCCACGTCCTGGATGTCAAAAATCATGATGTCTATATCCTTCAGGTCTTCTGTAGAAGGCTTATTTTTATTGCCGTACAAAGAAATGATGGGAATGCCTGTTTTAGGATCCGTCAGGTTGTTCACATTTTCCCCTGCGTCTGCCGTCCCGCGAAATCCATGCTCCGGAGCAAAAATTTTCCTGATATTTACCCCTCTTTTCAGCAAAGTGTCCACGAGATGGGTTTTCCCTACAACAGATGTCTGGTTCGCAAAAATAGCCACCGCTTTGTCTTTTAACAAGGGTAAATATTCGTCAAGCTGGTTAGCACCCGGCAGGATTTCCTGTGCCCGCACGACACCGTTGAAAAGCAGGATGCCCGAGACGATCAAGGCTAATTTCATAAATCAGTTTGAGGGTAAAATGCCTGTAAGCTACACATGATCCAGTCAAATTTCACTAAAAATATTAATTGGAAAAAGGCAATTAATCAATTTACTTTGTTGCGGGCAAACGGTCCTTATACAAATATCTTTATCAAAAATTGATCTTACATGCAACAGGTAAAAGAAGGTGATACTGTGAAAGTGCATTACCATGGCCGCCTGACGGATGGAACAACCTTTGATTCGTCGCAGGGCCGTGATCCCCTCGAATTCAAGGTCGGCGGTGGGATGGTGATCAGGGGATTTGACAATGGCGTGCTGGGAATGCAGGTTGGTGACAAGCGGACCATTGAGATCCCGGTCGAGGATGCTTACGGTCCGGAAGACCCTCAAATGATCATGGAATTCCCGATCGACCGGTTTCCTGAAGATATGAAACCTGAAATTGGCATGCAATTGAATATGAGCAATGGCTCGGGTCAGAATTTTCCAGTTGTGATCATGGAAATAAAAGGAGAAACGGTTATCCTGGATGCGAATCATCCGCTTGCTGGAGAAGACCTTATTTTTGATCTTGAATTGGTAGAGATCATTGGGGCCTCAAGGATAATTCTACCTTAACCGCATATTTTTTTTCATACACAAGGAACAACGAAAGGATCACG
>DATHGW010000231.1:0-3542 GCA_035317445.1 Puia sp. | reverse complement strand
CACCCGAAGCACTTCAATGGAATGCACGCAACCGGTACCGTCATCGCTCGCCCCTTCTGCAGGATCCCAGGAATCGAGATGTCCGCCAACGGTAATGTATTGATTCGGGAAAACCACTCCCGTCCATTCCCCAACCACGTTGTATCCAATGGTATCGGGAAGCGTATGTGCATTGGATTTCAAAAAGACTTTTGTTTTATTGTCTTCCTGTATCGCCTCAGCCAATTTGTCGGCATCCCAGAGACCGACGGCCATAGCAGGGATTTTTGGAAATGAGTCGTTGTAGTTCATGGCGCCTGTGTGCGGGTTGTTATCGGTGGAGTGGGTCATCGATCTCACCAATACAGCGACGGCTCCGTATTTTGCCGCACGGCTCGCACCAGAACCGCGATACCTGACAGCATCTGAATAAGAGTAAAAGGTCTCGATGAATTTTGGATTAAATTTATAGTTGTAAAAAACAATCCTGCCCTTTACTTCATCCTTTCTTTTCTCCAGTTCATCAAATGAATTGATTAAAATCACATTTGCAGTAATTCCCCTGGACGAAGTTCCAACAGAATTTCCCAGCGCCAGTACGTGCAAATCGGTCTCCTTATTGCCGGATACCAGTTTCGCTATGTCTTTTCCTCCGCGAACCCAATGGGGAATCTTGCATTCCTGCAGGTAAACCTTGTCCGCACCCGCTTCCTGCAATGCCTTTTGCCCCCAGGCAACCGCCTTATACGTTTGAGGAGAACCGTTCATCCTTCCTCCAACGGTTTTGGTCAGGGTATACAGGTTACTGTATGCCTTACCGTTTGTAAGCACTTCATCGGCAATCTTACGGATCAGCAGGGAATCCTCATGTTGGGCTATAGCGGCTATATTCATTAAAAAACAAAAACCGGTAAACAATAGTCGGTGCATGGATGTTAATTTTTGCTAAGATAATTTAATAAGCGCAGAACACGTCAGGGTGCCCCCGGGGTCATCGGTTTTTAGTTACCTTCATTCACTAATTTATCAAATATGCGGATTGGAATTGTTTGTTACCCTACGTTTGGAGGAAGTGGTGTACTGGCGACAGAACTAGGAAAGGCACTGGCTGATAAAGGCCACCAGGTGCATTTTATCACTTATCAGCAACCGGTAAGGCTGATTGAATTCAATGCCAATATTTTTTATCATGAAGTGCGGGTAGCCACTTACCCCCTCTTCGACTATCCGCCTTATGAAACGGTTTTGGCGAGCACCATGGTCGACGTAATCATGAATCATCAATTGGACCTGCTCCATGTACACTATGCCATTCCCCACGCTTCCGCGGCATATATGGCCAAAAAAATCGTGGCTGCACAAGACAGGCATATCCCGGTGATCACTACCCTGCACGGAACGGACATCACCCTGGTCGGGAGGGACAAAACCTTCGCTCCCGTAGTTGCTTTTTCCATCAACGAGAGCGACGCGATCACGGCAGTATCAAAAAACCTGCGCGATGAAACCAATAAGATTTTCAGCATCAGGAAAAAAATTGAAGTCATTTATAATTTCGTTGATGTCACCCGATTCCACAAGAAACCCATCGATGCATTCAGGAAAGTCATTGCGCCGGATGGAGAAAAGATCCTGATGCATGCTTCGAATTTCAGGGCGGTAAAGCGGGTGGAGGATGTGGTGCGCATTTTTGCCGAAGTAAGAAAAAAACTGCCGGCGAAATTGTTATTTGTCGGTGATGGTCCCGAACGGCCCACAGCAGAGAACTTATGCCGCGAGATGAATTTGTGTGATGACATGCGTTTTGTAGGCAAGCAGGAGCAGATGGAGGAAATCCTTGCCGTGGCCGATCTCTTTCTGCTCACTTCGGATTATGAAAGCTTTGGATTGGCCGCACTTGAAGCCATGGCCGCCGGCGTACCAGTCATATCAACCAATGTGGGTGGTTTGCCGGAAATCAACGTTGACGGACAAACGGGATATTTGAGCAATGTAGGAGATATCGGAGAAATGAGCCGAAACGCGATTCATATTTTGGAGGATAATGCCCGGCTAAAGCGTTTCAAAGAAAACGCCGCCGCACATGCGAAAAAATTCGACATCCATAATATTGTGCCGATATACGAAGCGTTGTATAATCGGTTTCTTTAGTTGCAAATTGCTGATCGATGGCCGTTGGGCGATGACCGTTGACCGACATCCACAGATAACTTCTTTCATGAAGCCGGCCAACCGCCATCGCCCAACGGCCACCGATCATAACTACCTCCTCAGCCATCTTTCCGGATCCAAATTCCGGTCCTTGTCGTCGGATAAAATAAATTCAAGCTGGCCGATATCGGCGAGTTTGCCGACCATCTGTCCGGTCTTCACGGCATCGCCTTTTGCAACCGACACACTGGATAAATTGCTGTAAGTGGTAAAGTATTTACCATGCCGTAAAATAACGGCCTGCACATCGCCCACATTGATCACATTTTGTACTACTCCATCAAAAACTGCTTTTACAGCCTTTCCTGAATTGGTTTCAATGGTAATACCCGGATTATTATGGGTGATCCCTTTGATGTATTCATGCGGGCCATAAGTCATGACGATATTGCCTTCACTGACCGGCCAGGGCAGGTGGCCCCTGTTCTTTTCAAAATTATCCGATAAAGCAATATCGGCCCGGTTGTCAAAAACCGTCACTGCCTTGGGCTTTACGTCAGTTGGAGTAACTGCACTCTTGTTGGCATTGCTCAGGTTACTTGTCTTATTCGCCGGGGTTGATTTTTCGACATTGGTATTGGCTTTGGCGTCAGCAGCATCCTTCTTTTTGGCCTCCCGGATCGCCTCTTCCCTGGCCCTGCGGATGGCGGCGCCGATGGCATTGTTTAATTTCTGGTCCTGTTTCTGTTTGGCCAGCATCTGCTTTTTCAGCTCCTTTTCCTGGGATTGCAATTTGTTCACCACGGCATCTTTTTCCTTCTTTTCCACTTCCAGCACCTGCTTTTCCCTGTTCTGCTTCTGAAGGGCCTCATCTTTTTCCAGGCGCTTAACTTTTAAACCATCGATCTTACTCTGGAGCAAATCCTGCGTTTTCTTGATGTTGTCTGCGCGTTCCTCCCGGTAAGCCCTATACGATTTAAGATAGGCCACCCTTTTTAATGCATCGTTAAAACTGGTCGCCGCAAAAATGAAATTGAGAAAATCGTAGTTGCTCCGGTTTTCATATGAATACACTACACTTTGGGCGTATTGCTTGCGGAGGGTATCCAGTTCACGCCTGAGTTTGAGGATCTCCTGCCAGGAATTATTCATATCCCCCTGGATAAAATTGATTTGCTGATTGATGTTTTGAATGGCCGAAAGCCTGAGACGCAGTCTTCTTTGCAGCAGGGCCAATTGACCCAGGGTTTCTTTTTTGCTTTTTTTGGTCTCATCCAGGGATCGCTTTACATCTTCAATTTCCTTTTGGATGGCTGCACGTTCCTTTTCAAGATCACTGCGGTTGGGTGCTGTAGCCTGGCAAAGACCGGCAGTTGTGATGAACATCGAAACCAAAACCAGGAAAGTACATT
>DATHGW010000230.1:0-2993 GCA_035317445.1 Puia sp. | reverse complement strand
GGGAAAATGGTACCGCGCCCGTGGCGATCATCAATGAGATCAGCGAGGCTACTGAAGTGGAGGAAAAAATCATCACTGAAACGCCGGTTGTTACCGCCGCCGCTGCTCCATCCACGGATCACAGCGAAGAAGTCGACAAATGGTAAGGATAGCGTAAACTTTTTATGAGGCTCCTGTACAAACAGGAGCTTTTTTTTGGTCTGACGGTCCCCGTCTGACCAAAAAATGCAGGGGCAAGCCCTACGCGATCAGACGGGGACCGTCAGATCGCGTCTGCCGCCTTCTTCGTAGAATATCCCCAGTAAAAATGCTTGAAATAAACAGCGGGGATATCCGCCTTAATTCGGACAGCCTCCACAATGCCTTCTACAAACGCGTTCCAGTCGCCGTCTCCGCACACGATCAGCTTTCCATTACATAGTGCAGGATCAACGCCCATGGCGCCATTCACCGTCGACACGGCGTTCAGGTTATACCCCAATGCTTCAACCAGTTTTGTTTTGATGCCGCCGCCTTCGGTAACCGGGTTGATGAAAAGATCGGCTCCTTTAAAAAAAAGGCTGATGTCATCGACAAAACCAGCAAACAGGATCTGCTCACTGGCTTGCGCGCTGGCAGATTCCGGGATATCCCGTCCACAGATGATGATCCGATAAGAAAAATCTTTTCTTGCCAGCAGCAATGGATTGATCTGCCCGATGATCGTCCTCAATGCCTGCTGGTTGGGCGAATAGTTAAATGCACCATTAAAAAGCAGGATGCGCGCGTCAGCAGGTATATCAAATTGTTTTCTTACCAGCTGGCGGCATCGTTCCATTTCCGCTGGCGCCGGAATGCTGTTCCACTCAATACCATAAGTCATCGTAATGCATTTACGTGGATCCAGTCCGAAATGCCGGATGCCATAGGCTTTGTCTGCATCATGAATAAAAAAATTGGTATTGGCCATGCGGTGCGTCCACTTCTCATAAGACCATAAAATGGGCCACCACCACTTACCCAGGGTCTTCCACCTGAGTCCTTCGATATTGTGCGAGTGAACGACCAGGCGAACGCCCAGGAACCATTTCAGCAGGATGCCCAGCCATCCATAATAGGGATGCTCGAGAATGATATGAGTGGCTTTTTTTTTCCGGATGACCGAACGAATGGTAAAAAAATAAAACGGGTTGATGTACCGGAGTGGTGAATTGGAGAGTATGTTCAATACCTCGTAGCCTTCTGCCGCCGAAGGATCGTTCTTTTTTGTGGTAACGCAAACGAGCTGATGGTACCGGGAGAAATACTTATTGAAAAGCGCAACTCCTTTTTGTCCGCCCACTTTGGCAGGAAGAAATGGATAAGAAACGATACTAACGACGGTAGCCATGCCTTTTAAATGAAAATAGCGCTTCTTTATGCGGCTTTGTTCTTTTTATTCCAGGAAGTCCAAGCCTGCCAGATGGCTCCTAACAGCAACAGGTAGGCCAGGATAGAAGCGATCCAGCTGATGGCTGCGCCGGTACGGAAAATGGCCGGCTCAAACCTGAATTCGCTCTTATGTTCCCCCGCAGGAACCGGCATGCCGCGCAGCACATAATCCACTTTACAATAGGGCGTCTTATTGCCGTCGAGATAAGCATTCCAACCTTTATCATAATACACTTCGCTGAAAACCGCAAACTGGTTGGTTTTTGCTGAAAATTGGTAAATGATCCTGTCATTGAGGTTTGCAACCAGTTTGATCGATGCGCCCGAGTCTGGAACAGGCATGAATTTGATCACGCTTTCAAAATTCTTCTGCACGACGACTGTATCCCTCAGGTTGGTACTGTCCAGCGCTTTCATTTCCTCATCTGCATTGTTCACGTAATGAATGGACCTGACCAGCCAGCAGGGTCCAAAGGCCCCCGGATTCATGGCGGCCTGCGGCTGTCCGCTGGCCTGGTTTGACTGAATGAAATACTTTGTATTGAGCATATTGAAGACCGACATATTCCCCTTGCTCAGTTGTTTCTCTATGATATCCTGGTAGAGACCGAGTTTTGCGGGATGATAACCGCCGATGGAATTGTGAAAATAAGATGCATGGGCGCTGTTGAAGGGACCGTTTTGATCTGTTTCATCAAATACCCGGAAATTCTTATCGGGATCGGCAAGAATTCTCTGGTCTGCAGCAGATGGCAAATAGAATGATTCCACATCAGTGGCTTCTCCAAAATTTTCATCGCTTAAGTATTTTCTTCCTTCGGCTAGCAAGTCATAAGTACTCAGGACCAAAAGCCCGGCAAGCAAAACCACGGGTTTAATTTTATTCTTGAGATACAGGCCCAATAATAATGCGGCCAATGCAACGAACACAAAGCTGCGAAGAAGATCCGTCCCCATGAGTGATTGTCTGTCGTTTTGAATGGCCTTAACAACCGAATTCCCGATGTCATTGGCCTGCTGTTGCATTTGCGGACTAGGTTGTTTTCCGCGCGCCATTTGCTGCAGGGCGCCAGATGTAATATTTTCTTTCATGCCGGCATCGTGAGCGCCCTTGTATTCGGCAGTGAAATAAAATGCTATTGCCAGCAATAGTAATACACCAGTGCCAAGAAGCGCAGTGCGGAATTTTTTCCAGTTCAATTCTTTCGAATCTTTCGAAATCAACAATTGATCCAATCCCAATGCAGCCAATAAGGGAACGGTCAATTGAGGGAGAACAAGTGCCATGGACGGCGAGCGGAATTTATTATAGAAAGGAAGATAGTCAAAGAGGAAATAGTTAATTGAAGAAAAATGCCTTCCCCACGCAAGAATGATTCCAAAAATGGTGGCGGCAATCAGCCAACCCTTGTGCCATCCTTTCGCATATACAACAGCAAATATGAAAAGAAAACAGACCACGGCCCCTAGGTATACAGGGCCTGCGGTGCCAATTTCGCCACCCTGGTCTCCCCAATAACTAGTCCTGTTGGCAGCGTTGACCGCATTGGCTTCGGGCTCACCGATTTCTTCCAGTTTCTCAA
>DATHGW010000229.1:0-2939 GCA_035317445.1 Puia sp. | reverse complement strand
GTAATCGATGTCCACATGATCGGCCTGGAAGATACAGGTATCGGGCGCCGGCCTTTCTATCCGGACCTGCATTTCACCCAGTAATTCGATCAGCAGGTTCACGTCCAGAATATCTGGGATATTGGTCACCGTTATTTTTTCAGGCGTAAGCAAAACCGCGCTGATGATTTGCAATGCTTCATTCTTCGCCCCCTGCGGCGTGATTTCTCCTTTTAATTTCTTTCCCCCGTTGACTTCGAATGAGTGCATTGTTTGTTATTTGGAGTTGATAAGTTGATAAGTTGATTGGTTTGGAAATTGGTATACAAACTAAAATAAAAAAGTTGACAGTATTGCTGCCAACTTTTCAAGAATTTAACTTATCAACCAATCAACTTATCAACTCCCAACAACAACTCCGAACACTCAGTACCTCTTCTTCTTAAACTTCCCGTTATTGCCGCCGCGGTCATTGCGATCGTTTCTATCGTTGCGGTTATTGTTTCGCTGTTGAAATTTTGGATTGCGTTTATTGCGGTAATCTCCATACGCGCCACCGCGGTCGTTTCTTTCCCGGTTATCCGTGGCCCTGAAACTTTTTACATAAGGCGTGTTGGTAAATTCCAACTGGTTGCCGGTAATGCTGCTCAGCTCACTTTGAATCGCGTCGTCATGAACTGTTTCCTTATGCCAGTTATTGTACGCAAGCTTCATATAATAAGCCACTGCGTTGGCAAAGCCATTTCTTTTTTCAGGGTTATCTTCTGCCAGGGCCTTATTGATGACCAGCTCCAGGTTCTTTCCCAGATGAGAAAACTTTGGATATCTTTTCGGATAACCCATCGGTTTGGGTTTCGCCTTAAGCGTTTCCCGGGTGGGGATGGGATAAGGGGAAGTGACATCCAGTTTGAAATCTGCGATAAGGAACAGGTGATCCCAAAGCTTATGCCGGAAGTCTTCGACATTTTTTAAGTGGGGGTTCAGGAAACCCATCAGTTCGATCACGGCCTGGGCGTTGCGCTGGCGCTCTTCAGGATCCTCCAGGGTCTTGACGTATTCGATCATTTTCTGAATGTGTCTGCCATATTCACGCATCACCAGGTAATTCCGGGTGGTATTGTACTCCATATCTAAATCCATATACTACAAACGTACAGGAAAAACACGAAAACGCCAAGTAGGTCTCCCTGGAGCTGTCATTCCGAGCGAAGCGAGGAATCAGCGATGAGGTGGATTCCGTTAGCCGTTGATTCCTCGCTTCGCACAAAATGACAAGTTAAAGGATATGAACGCAAAAAAACCTGCGGGAAGCAGGCCTTTTGAGGAAGTATTGATGTTTTTGGAGATTATTGAATTTGTACCTTGGTGATGTATTGTTTGTTGTTCGCCATGTCTCTTGCACGAAGTACATACAAACCCCTGGCCGGATGGTTGACCAGGTCAAAATCGGTCTGGCTATTGCCATTCATGCTGACTGCCTTTTGCTGGATGACCTGGCCTGAAATATTGATCAGCTCCAGCATGAAATGACCGGTCTGGTTGGATGCAAACTGCACTTTAACCGTGTTTATCACAGGATTAGGATAGGTCTGGATACCCAATGAGCCGGAAGATTCAAGATTGATCAACTTGACCGCCGAGTAACTGACCCGCCCGTCTGGCTCAATGCGTTTGATCCTGAAGTATATCGCTCCCACATCAGTTGGATTAAGGTTGTATTGATAACGGTATTCTGAAATAGTACCCGCCGAAGTAGTTCCAGCCGATATGTTTCCGACCGGGGAAAAGTCTTCCCCATTCTTGCTGTATTGGATTTCATAAAGGGTATTGTTTTGCAAATTGGCTGCAAGCCACTGAAGATCGATGGATTTATTGTTTTTAATAGCTGAAAAATATGAAATGGATGTTGCCAGCGGGCTTGAAGGACATAAATAATAAAGGAGCCCAAAATTTCCTGAGTACAGCGTCCTTACCGTTTGCGTAAAATTGGAAGATCCTTCCGTAGCAACTAAATTTCCCAGGGTGCTATAGGAGAGAGATATTGTACCTGTTCCAATATAAGCGCCAACGTTGGTAGAAGCTTTTGATCCCTTGACATTAACGAAAATATTGTCCGGACCGTAAGTAATGGTATCATCGGGTTGTCCGAATGCGCCTAATGAATCAGGACCATAATTGGCAGTAATGGTTTTGGTTTGGGTGAACCCGGGCCCAACAACATTTGCGGTCATGGGTAAAACGAATGCATACTCCATTCGGCCGGTAGGACTGTATTGACTGTTGCTCGGAGGCAGCAATGCGGTGGAGCTGTTCAGGTTGCGCGCGCCTGAGGTCGCTTCTATCGTCAGGGTGTCAAACATGGTAACGCAGCTTAGATCGAAACCAGGCATGACGGTGGGGTTGAATTGCGGCATGGATATGGTGGCACTGGGTAAATTCGTCGGCGCCAAGGAGACCACGTTCCTGATGGTCGTTGCTGGAATTCCTCCGGCGCATGTGCACTGTGCAGACGTACTTTGTGGAATAAAAGCAGCTATGAAAACCAACGCCACAATAGTCCTGAAGTAAATTTTTTTCATAGATACAGATTTTAGGTGGATTAAACGGATTGAAACGGATTAGCTCTCTACAAATTTATCTAACTTAAACAAGGATTGCTACGCATTAATACCCTACTTAAGGGCTTAGTAAAAACCACATTTTTTGACAGGGTTACGTCATTTTAGGTATCTTGTTAAACGACAACCCCTTATGAAAAAAAATGCTTTTTTGGGATATTGGGTTACCTATATTTGTACATACGAGTATGCTGATTGTAATCGATGCAGGATCTATTTTTAAAAAAAATTTCACCGTAGAACACAGGAGGTTTTTTACCCATTGCCTGGCCTCGCTCAGCAGGGAAAAACCACAGGTGGAATTTTGTTTTTTGACAGACCAGTATCTCAACAAAAAATGGA
>DATHGW010000228.1:0-3865 GCA_035317445.1 Puia sp. | reverse complement strand
AAAGGCATGGAAGCTGGTTTGCAAAGCCGGTAAAGTTAGGGAATATTCATTTTTGAGGACGTTTGATGTACTGCGAATAATCAGGCAGGATGATCTGGTAATCCTGGTACATCAGGGGAGATGTCAACAAAAAGTCGGCTGTTGCCCGGTCGCAGGCGATCGGGATATTCCATACGCCACCCAGGCGGAGCAGGGCTTTGATGTCAGGGTCATGCGGCTGTGCCTCCATTGGATCCCAGAAAAAAATCAGGACATCTATTTTACCTTCGGCAATGCGGGCGCCGATCTGTTGGTCACCGCCCAACGGACCACTCAGGTATTTGGTGATGGATTGGTCCAGGGCTATTTCCAGTAACAGGCCCGTTGTACCAGTGGCAAAGAGCCGGTGTTGGGATAAAGCCTGCTTATTGTAAATCGCCCATTCAATCAATTCTTTCTTTTTATTATCGTGGGCAACCAGGGCTACACGCTTGCAGGCAGCCATTTTGCGAATTTGCATCGTTGGTTTTGTAGTTAATTCCGACATAAGCAAAAGGTAATCTAGTTTTTCAAATTTAAAAGTTTTCCCCATGTTTTCCACATTCGGCACATAATTTGTTCATTGGTCAACTTCTTTATTACTACCCATTTAGATTGTATGACCAAATCCTGCTGGCTAACCGTCATTGCTTTTTTGTACGTTTCTGTGGCTTTTGGCCAACCAGCCAAAGACTCTGTGCCGGACCAGGTCCAGGCATCACATACAGATGAACTGCTTTTTTCTGAATTTTCCTGTGTTGTAAAAAATACCAATAGCGTCCGGGTTCAATGGAAATCTGTGTACAGCGGGGATGGGGATTATTTTATTGTTGAAAGAAGTAATGATGAGTCTGTTTATGAAACCGTCAGCGCCCTGAAGATAACGGATACGATCACGCGCTATGAGCTGATGGACAATTCACCGCTGAACGGAACTTTTTTTTACCGGATCAAGTATGTCAACAAAGCCGGCCAAATCATTTATTCCAAACCGGCACAGGTTAGCCTGTCGGCTGATGTTGATTTTAAATTCTATCCCAATCCGGCAGACAAGCTATTAATCATCCGCACAACCCACAATATCGACGTGGAAATACGGGATGCGGTCGGAACGCTCCGTTTGACCAAGCAATTGCAACCCGGTTTGCAGGTAATCAACGTATCTGTGCTCGAAAAGGGCATTTATGTCCTGAAGATTGCCGATAAAGAGAGCAATCGGGTTATTTCGGAGCAACTAGTGAAGAATTAGCAGGTTTATTTACGATCTCGCACAATAAATTATACTTATCCAGGAGTTGTAGAATTGATTCCTTACTAGTATCTTTACCCTGGTTTTTCATAGGATATTGGATTTTAAAACGGGGTTGAATATCTATTCTGACCCCTTTTCTTTTTTATACCCTTTCCGCGCAGTTTCCTGCAAAAAATAAGGTCCCGCTTTTGGCGAGACCTGTCCTTAACTAACCCATATTCATATTTTCATCAGGCGGCCTGCATTTCTTTTATTTTTTCCCGGATCTTTGCTTCAATTTCAGCAGACAGTTCAGGATTATCGAGCAGCAATTGCTTTACCGCATCACGACCCTGTCCCAGTTTATCCGCTCCATAACTAAACCATGATCCGCTCTTTTGCACGATACCGAGCTCTACACCCATGTCTACGATTTCACCCATTTTGGAAATGCCTTCTCCGAAAACAATATCGAATTCTGCACTCCTGAAAGGCGGCGCCACTTTATTTTTCACGACTTTTACTTTTACCCTGTTGCCTACGGCTTCATCACCATCCTTGATCTGGGCCATGCGACGGATATCCAGGCGGACTGACGCATAAAATTTCAAGGCATTACCGCCGGTCGTGGTCTCCGGATTTCCAAACATTACGCCGATCTTTTCCCGTAATTGGTTGATAAAAATGCAAATCGTATTGGTCTTGCTGATCGTGGCCGTGAGTTTACGGAGGGCCTGCGACATCAGGCGGGCCTGTAATCCCATCTTGCTGTCTCCCATTTCGCCCTCTAGTTCGCCTTTGGGCACCAGGGCTGCAACGGAGTCAATGACCACGACGTCCAGCGCACCGGAAAGGATCAGGCGATCCGCGATCTCCAGGCCCTGTTCCCCATAATCGGGTTGCGAAATCAGAAGGTTGTCCACGTCCACCCCTAACCTTTTAGCATAAGCGCTATCAAATGCATGCTCAGCATCGATAATGGCGCACATGCCACCCTTTTTCTGGGCCTCAGCAATAACATGGATCGCGATGGTGGTTTTTCCTGAAGATTCCGGGCCATAAATTTCTACTACCCGTCCCCTTGGCAAACCGCCAATTCCAAGGGCTACATCCAGCCCGATGGACCCGGTGGAAACGACTTCCATGGGTTCCTGGCTCCGTTCATTCATCATCATAACACTTCCCTTGCCGAAATCCTTGTCAATTTTATCGATTGTCAGTTTGAGGGCCTTCAGTTTTTCTGGGTTTGACATAATCTAAGTTTTTTGTTCTTCAAATTTATTGATTCAGTGAAGGTAGGAGATTTATTTTATACACACTAATAATTTTAGTAAAAAATAACTAATTCTTTTGGCTGTTAAAAAAGCCCTGTTTGGCAACAGGGCTTTTGCACATGAGAAATCCTGACTTAAAGAACTAGACAAAAGACGAGGGTAATGGTTCATCTTTCGTTTGGTAAAGAGACAAACAAATAGGATTGAAGTCAATACCCTTTTGGTAGTAAATTATTTCTGTTCTCTTGCCCATGCGTCCATTTTTCTTTCCACGATAGCCAGCGGCATACAGCCTCCGTCAAGGAACTCATCATGAAAGGCCGCGAGATTGAACTTCGAGCCAAGGCTCTTTTCGTACCGGCTTCTCAGTTCCCGGATCTTCATGGCCCCGGTCTTGTAGCTTAGCGCCTGGGCCGGAGCCGACATATACCGTTCTATTTCTGCTACTGCACCCTGTTCGCTGATCGCCTCATTATCCATCATGTATTGGATGGCCTGTTCCCTGGTCATTCCTTTCAGGTGCATGCCTACGTCCACCACGAGGCGGATCGCCCTGTGGATCTCATCGCCCAGGGCGCCCATGTACTGGTAAGGATCGGTGTATAATCCCAGTTCCTTTCCCAGGGATTCACAATACAGCGCCCAACCTTCTCCGTAAGCGCCATACCATGCGAACCGGCGGAACTTCGGCAGCATGGTATCTTCCTGCGTCAGGGACATTTGATAATGATGGCCGGGGATGGCTTCGTGCAGGAAAAGGGATTCCATACCGGATGTGGTATTGAATTGGGTCGCGTCTAAAATGGGAACATAGAATATACCAGGCCTGCTGCCGTCTGCAGTTCCAGGGAAATATTCAGCACTGGCGCTGGCTGCCCGGAACGCCTCCGTCTGGCGGATCTCGAAGGGGGTCTTTGGAACGCGTCCGAACATTTTTTTGAGATTCGGGTCAATCCTTTTTTGAATAGACGCAAAAGCATCCAGCACTTCCTGAGGCGATTTATAAGGCGTAAATCTTTTATCTGTTTTCATGAATTCAAAAAATGCATGCAGGTCGCCCTTGAATCCGGTCTCTGTTTTTACTTTTTCCATTTCCTTCCGGATGCGCGTGACTTCGGCACGCCCCGTCTCATAAATTTCTTCAGGCGTTTTATCGGTGGTGGTCCACAACCTCACCAGGTAATTGTAATAGGCGGCTCCATTGGCAAGACTGCTGATGCCCGTGCTGGTTCTTGCCTTGGGGAGGTATTCGTTCTTTAAGAAATCATGTAATTTTCTAAAGGAAGGAACCAATTCGTGGCTGATGACCTGTACATAAGCAGCGGTAAGTCTTTTTTTGTCT
>DATHGW010000227.1:0-2033 GCA_035317445.1 Puia sp. | reverse complement strand
GAAGCAAACAATATTTATGTAAATGATCTTGCAGAGCATGTATATGTCCTCTCACCTTCCCCGGCGCCAGGCGGGTACCATATCGCTAAATCATTTCATTTTCTTCCGCAAGTTGTACAATTCATCGGTTCGGATACTGCCGTCTATCTGGCCACCAACCAGGGTTTATTTTTTATAAACAAAAATGATTTATCGATCAGGAAATCCCCCATCAACGAGCAAATGCCCTTCAAAGCAGCCAACATGGTTTTCATCAAGAAAGAAAAGATCTGGATTTTTGGCGACAACGGACTCTATTATTATGACACCCGATCCCAAACGGGTCGTTTGTTCACCGTGGAAGATGGGCTTCCCTCCAACAAGTTCAGCGAATTTTGCATGGCCGTCACGTTATCCGGAGAGTGCCTGGCGGGGACGAACAATGGCATTCTGGCTTTTTATCCCGGGAAATTGAAGGATATTATTTATCCTCCCCGGCCCCTGCTTACCGGATTCTACGTGAATGATTCCTCAAAAAGTTTCCTCGCCAATCCGCAAGAGGCTGACGGCGTGGTATTGAATCACGATCAAAACACTTTTTCGTTTGATTTTTCCTGTATCAGTTTCCAACATGCCACGAGCGCGACGTATCAGTACAAACTGGAAAATTATGATGACCGCTGGATTAATGGCGGCATTTCGCACTACACGCGCTATAGTAAGATGCCGCCCGGCAAATACCATTTCCTCCTTCGTATTGCCGATGCGAAAGGAAATATCAGTCCCTATACAAAATCATTGGCAGTTGAAATCAAAAAAGCTTATTGGCAAACCACCATGTTCAAACTGGCCCTGATCACGGTTGTGGGATTGATAGCCTGGTTTGTGATCAGGTGGTACCTGCGTTTCAGGATCAGTCAGCAGCAGCGGGCCTTCGAAAAACAACAAGCTATCGAAAAGGAAAGAACACGCATTGCTACCGATATGCATGATGATCTCGGCGCTGGTCTCTCCCGGATTAAATTTCTCAGCGAAACCATCGGACTAAAAAAACAAATGCAGCAGCCCGTGGAAGAAGACATCAGCAGCATCGCGGGTTATGCCAATGAAATGATCGGCAAAATGGGAGAAATTGTCTGGGCCCTCAATGAAAAAAATGATTCGCTGAGCGACCTGCTTTCCTACACCCGATCCTATTCAGTGGATTATCTCACGCAAAACAACATAACCTGCATTGTCAATGCCCCCTCTTCGTTCCCCGCCATTTTTGTCAGTGGCGAATTCCGGCGGAATATCTACCTCACGATCAAGGAGGCATTGCACAATATTGTAAAACACGCAATGGCCAACACCGTGTACATCGATATTTCGATCGGCAGGTCACTGACGATTGCGATCCGCGACGATGGCATCGGATTTAATCCCGCTCATACCCGCCCTTTCAGCAATGGGCTCAACAACATGAAAGCAAGAATGAAGGATATACAGGGGAAATTGGAGATCCTGCAGGCAAAAGGAACCAGCATCATTTTATCCGTTCCGCTTCCGGCATAACTTTCATACTATTGGCGCATGCCCGGAATAATCTAACTTCAACCAATACATGCCTATTACACTAGCCATAGTAGAAGACCTGAATGAAGTGCGCGAGGGATTAAAGAATTTTCTGGCGCTAAGCCCGGAGTTCAAAGTGCTGGACACTTTTAAAACTGCCGAAGAAGCACTTGAAGATATTCCGGCCTTGCAGCCGGATATCGTGATCATGGACATCAATCTCCCCGGAATGAGTGGAATAGACTGTGTGAAACAGATAAAGAAAAAAAACATCCGCACTCAATTTATGATGTTTACGGTATACGAAAACGACGAAAAAGTCTTCGAAGCATTGAAAGCGGGCGCTTCCGGATATCTGCTGAAGAATACCGGTTTGATTCATATTGTGGAGTCGCTCAAAGAACTGTACCAGGGAGGATCTCCGATGAGCGCAAATATTGCGCGCAAACTCGTTAGAAATTTCCAGGAACATGCCACCGAGGAGCGCACTGGTCCAATCA
>DATHGW010000226.1:0-3927 GCA_035317445.1 Puia sp. | reverse complement strand
GACTCCATCGGCCCACTATAGGAAGTAACCTGGAAATGGCTGATCCTCACGGTAATTTTTTCGCCGGTCTTGAGCAAGATATCTTTCATAATAAAAAAAATTAAAGCTGCAGAACAGTTGACAGTTGACAGAAAACAGTTGGCCGTTGGCCGTAGGCAGCAACGGCAATCTCTATAGCCTGTCAACTGTCAACGGTTCTTTGTCTCTTTCTCCATCTCGCCATCGGCTGCGCCTGGTATAGCGGCGTTCCTTTTTTATCCAGCAGGCCGGTCGCCTTTGAGATGGCATTGCTTAACCTGGTCACCGTCCGGTCATTTGAACCCGGGGCAGCCTTTCTCTTTCCCTTTTCGAATGTTCGGATGGCTTTGGAGATGATGGCGGATTCCTTTTTGTGTTGTTTTGTTTTTCGGTAAATAATCATCAGGCGCTCGTATGCTTCTTCCTTTAGCGGATGCGCCCGAATGATCTTCTGGTATTCGGCTACGGCCATTTCCGGGTCCTCGCCCGACTCCATTTCCCGGGCTTCGCGAAGCCAGGCTGTGATGTGTTTATCCGTTGCATGTACCAGGTTGCTATTTCTGTGAGCCACTTTCATAATCCGGGATGTATTTTTTGATGATCGCCGTGACCTTTTGCTTCAGATCCTGTGGGCAATTGGTATTGAAAAGCAGGTGCGGCGGGTTGGATCCAAAATGATAACATTGACTTGCTTTGAGCTGTTCTCCGTGAATGTCCAGCGCGTGGTTGTCCAGTTCAAACAGATCCGCATAAATCGAATTGATGGTTGATAGGGGGAGTTGCTCCATGTTTTAAATGATCCATGAATAAAAAATTGTGCCTGCAAAATGCTTTCTATTTAAAACCATACAAGGCACAGCTTTTGAATGAATACGATATGAGAAAAAAAGTAGTTGTTGCGGAAGATGATCCCGGGTTGCAGGATGTGCTGAAAATTATTCTGGAAAATGCGGGCTACGATGTGCAGATCTTTTCAAAGGGGGAATTGATCATGCAAAGGAAATTCTCTATCCCCGATCTTTTTTTGCTCGACAAGCAGTTGTCTGGAATTGACGGCATCGACATTTGTAAATTTCTCAAAGCCCATCCCACCACGCGCCACATTCCAGTTGTCATGATCTCGGCAAATCCCAACATTGCAGAGCTGGCTACAGGCGCCGGCGCCGACAATTGGATTGAAAAGCCTTTTGAGGTCAAAACCTTGTTGGAAATGGTCAGGAACTACAGCCTTCCCATTAATCATCACCTTTAAATATCCTGATCAAAAAGAGGATGACCCCGATCACCGCAGAAGAATAGATCAGGGCCGCATTGCCTGAAAAAACGCTGAAGTACGCCAGGGCAAAAAAAACAATGATGAACAGGTAAAGTATATTGCTGGCCGTCATGCGTGTATTTTAGATTTTGTACTGATGGGTTTCTTGTTTTTCTTCCATTCGATTTTCACCAGGTCACTATGTGCCGGTGCTGTCACCACCCTTCCATCCACATCATACCTGGAGCCATGACAAGGGCAGTCCCATGATTTTTCTGCGCTGTTCCAGTCAACCGTGCATTTCAGGTGGGTGCAAACAGGTTTGATGATATGAACCGTACCGGCATTATCCTTACTTCCAGGGCCAGGAATCTCGCATCCGTATTCTTCTCATGTCCGGTCTTGTGGTCTTCGCCTCCGGCGATCAGGTAATTTCGATCGTTTACCCGCTGGCTTCGATAATAATGATAGGGATCATACATGTCATAGACCAACCCTTCGGGATAATCCGTTTTATCCAGTTCTACCGCCATCGAATAGCTGCGATAAGGAGCGCATCGCAGATTAAACGAAGTTACCCCTGGGGGAATATGCGTGGCAAAGACCAGGTTATCACAAAGAATATTGCCTTTTTCGCTGTGTACCGTGATCAGTCCATTTTCTTCGAAACCCCTGACACGGCAGGCCTGCACGATTGTGCCCCCTTTTTCTTCAAAGGCTTTTGCGAGCCCATAAACGTATTTGACCGGATTGAATTTGGCCTGCCTGCCGATCTTTATTGCCTTACCGAAGGGAATGCGGACCGGGATGTTGCTGCTGTATGCAATTTCAAGACCCAAAGAAGAACAGACTTCATATAATTCATCCAGTTCTTTTTCCTGCGCTTTGCTTTGGGAGAACATAAATGCGATCGCGTCTTCGAACTCGCAATCGATCCGGTAACGCCTGATATTGTTTTTTATCAAGGCCACAGCATCCTCGGCGGCCATATGCACGAGCGCGGCATTGTCTTTCCCAAATTTATTGATGATGGTTAGATAAGGCGTATCCATCAGCGTATTGATATGCGCTGTGGTACCACCGGTTGTACCGAAACATATATTGCGGGCCTCGACAACGACACATTGTTTTCCGGCTGACTGAAGAGCTAATGCTGTACTGAGACCGGTAATGCCACCGCCTGCAATACAGACATCAAACAGCTGACCCTTCTTCATCGAACGTCTTGCGATATACGCAGGCATGTCTTGCCAAAGACTGATGTTGGCGCCGTCTCTTGAAATCATTTTGCTTATTTAAACTAAAAATCCGGTTAAATCTTTTGAGCAATTTGCATGCCCTGCTATTTATAGTAGTCCTGTTCAGGCACAATTTTTTTAATAGATAAATAAATCCATTCACCAGTTAAAATCAATCATATGCCAGACGTTACAGAAGATAACCTCACCGGTAAAAACAATGAGGCTTTATTCGCCAATACGCCGCTCCAATACCTGACCGCATCCTCCATCATCGGGGATAAAGTGCACAATAACGACAATGAACACCTGGGAAGCATCAAGGACATCATGCTGAATATTAAGACGGGCAAGATCGAATATTATATCATCGAATTCGGCGGGTTCCTCGGTATCGGCATAAAATATTTTGCCATTCCGTTCCGCCTGCTTAAAGTGGATGCGGAGAACAAATCTTTTGTTTTTGAGCAATCCAAAGAGGTGCTTAAAAAAGCACCGGGATTTGATATCGAGCATTGGCCCGATACCAATATTCATCTGGACGAAATGTACGGTTATTGGAATTTTATGGGTCAATAGAGGCTTGATGAGTAAAGACCAAAAGGCCAGGAAGTATTTCAATGCGATTTCTTCTTATTTTCTTTGATCATGCCGATGACTGTACCGGGAGAGAGATGCGCCAGTATTTTAAAGGTCTTTCCTTCGAGCTGGTTGTAATTCACAAAAAAATATCCCAGCTCACTGACCAGCTTGGTGGGAAGATCTTTAAGGGTCTCCACTTTTTCAAATATGCTGGAACAAACCGGTACGGCTATGAAGCGGTCGTTTCGAAATGTCTTTTGTTTGCCTTTTTCATTAGCCTCTGTTTGTTCTCCGGCTATGCCCCCGATAACCCGGCATTGGTAGATGCATCCGGGAAAACTCTGGAATTCCGAGATGACAACGATATCCATGGGATCTCCGTCCTCGGCTTTGGTTGCAGGGATAAATCCGAAATCATAGGGGAAGGCCATACCAACGGGCATGATCTTATGCATCCTGAATAAATGGAACTCGGGGTCGAAATCGTATTTTTGCGTGCTTCCTTTTGGCGTTTCAATGATCACATCAATGCAGTGCATTGTTTATTTCATTGTTTCTAAAATATAATGCCAGCATGCCGCAGCGATAGCCTGGCTGGCATGCTTTTTAGAGCATTCAGGTTAAATGGACGATTATGGAAACCCTTGCCAATCAGGCGATAAAAGCCCTCAGCAACCTGATCGTTGTCAACAACGACCGGATCGACGGATACAAAAAAGCCATCAGGGAATGCAAGCGGCCTTACCAGGATTTGATTGCCGTATTCAATAAAATGATCGATACCAGCGTAGAAAATAAAGCAGAATTGGAAGGACTAGTGACCGAAATGGGTGG
>DATHGW010000225.1:0-2853 GCA_035317445.1 Puia sp. | reverse complement strand
TAACCTATAAATTAAACGACTGTCTATGAACAATTTTATCGTTCCCGTTGATTTTTCCGAAACGTCTACAAATGCGGCAAGATTTGCCGCCCATTTATCAGCCCAGGTAGACGATGCACACATTATTTTATTCAATGTATTCGACAAAATCGAAGCCGGGACCGACGGGACGCCGTTGGACAGCGATGATGAGGAGAGAAAGTCATTGATGGGCCTTGCCTTGCAGAGCGTAAAAAACGAATTATCGGGTCTTACTTTTGCGCGGATCACCTGCATCACCGTTCAGGACAATCATTTTGTGGACGCGCTCGATTCTTATGTACGCAAGAATGATATTCAACTGATCATTATGGGCATTACAGGGGCCACGCGTATGGGTCAGATATTCATGGGCAGCAATACCCTTAATGTGGTGAACCGAAGGATCGCACCGGTAATCATTGTACCGCCCGAGGCAGAGTACACCGGAATCAAGAACGTGATGTTCATTACCGACCTGAAAGATGTGCACATAACCATTCCCGTTGCACCGATTAAGGAGGTGTTGAATTTACTTAAGCCGAGTCTCCATATCGTCAACGTGGATCATGAGCATTATGTGGAGCTGACCGAAGAATATAAAGCAGAGCGCGCCAAGCTGGATAAGATGTTTCAGGAATATCGTCCGGAATATTACTTTATCCGCTTGTATGATTTCATGGACGCCATCAACCAGTTTGTAACGGACAAAAACATTGACATGATCCTGACTGTACCTAAAAACCATTCATTCCTGACCAATGTTTTCAAAACCACCCATACTTCAAAACTGGCATATCATAGCCATGTGCCCATCGTTGCGATTCATTCTTAACAACCATTGAACAGCAATGGGAAGAATTGTCCTTGCAGCTTCTGCCCCTTGTGAATGATGGGAACACCCTGAAGCAGGGAATCGTCTGTATCGGACCGAACACCATCCGCGATGGCATTGATGACAAAGGCCCTTCGTGGCCGGTCGCTTTTATTTTCACCCGAACCATGCAAGGCAAGAGGATGATGAAAGATGGCCTCACCCGCTTTTGTTTCAACAGGCACTGGCTTAAACTGAGCTTGTTGCATTGGAATCAGGTAGTCCATGATCCCCATCAGGCTGCCGGCCAGGGCAGGTTTTTCAAGCAATCCCCAACGATGGCTGCCCGGCACGTATTGGAGGCATCCGTTCTCTTCGGTAGAATCGTCCAACCCGCACCAGCAGGTGATGTGTGCGAGCGGTAAGGTCCGGGTCCAATAAGAATAGTCCTGGTGCCAGGCTACGACGCCTCCCTTTTTGGCCGGTTTTGAAAACAGCTGGTCATGCCAGAAGCGCAGCGGCTGGTCATCCAACAACTGGCTTGCAGCCACTACAAAACGCGGATTCCAGAGCACATCATGGAATGCTGTGGTAATTCGCCATGCCCCAAGGGCATGGAATAAAATGGTATTGGCATCAGTAGATTCATTACTGTGAAATTCATAGAACAATGCATTTCCGGGATGCTTTGGATCCACAAGTCCGGAAAGTTCCTCCCGCAACTGCGCAACCTGGTTGTCATCAAGCATTTTGACGCCAGCGAGAAACCCATTTTCTTTATAGGATGCTACCTGCTCCCTGGTTAGTTTATATTGTTCCCATTCTTCAGCCGATTTCGGCCATTGAAACAGATCGCCTACAAGCTGGTGAACCGTGCTGAGATCTCTTACCTGCATGGGATGGGTTTGGTTAAAGATAGGGAAAAAAGCGAGTAGTAAGTAGCGAGTGGCTAGTGGGGTGTGCCTACTCCGGTTCCTGCTGGCTCAAACAATGAAAACTTCCCAGGCCCCAGATGATTTCAGTAGAGTCGATTCCGGTTACTCTTCTGTTCGGGAAGCAACTGCTGATGATCTCCAATACCTGCTCGTCCTTTTTGCTTCTGAAGGTTGGAACGATCACCGACTTATTCGCAATATAGAAATTGGCATAAGAGGCGGGGAGGCGCTGGCCTTCGTAAATGACCTCATCCGGCATAGGCAGTTCTACAATGTTCAATTGTTTGCCGTTGAGCAAACGCATGGTCTTTAGGTCTGCCAGATTCTTTTGCAGAAGATCATAATTCTCATCCTGCTTATGATCTTCCACAACCGCGATCACGGTATCGTCGTTGACAAACCTTACCGTATCATCAATATGACCGTCTGTATCGTCGCCCACAATACCATCTTTTACCCAAAGCACCTGGTCAACACCGTAATAGTCCTGCAGATATTTTTCGATCTGCAGCTTATTCAACTGTGGATTGCGGTTCTTGTTCAACAGGCAGCTTTCCGAGGTTATTAAAGTTCCATCGCCATTGAAATCAACTGATCCTCCTTCCATGATAATTCCCGGGTACACCACGGGAATACCCAATTGTTTTGCGATCAGTGTGGGCACTACGTCATCTAGTTCATAAGGAGGATACTTATTGCCCCAGGCATTGTAATTCCAGTCCACAATAATTTTTCGCTGTTCCATTGCAGGATTAACTAAAAAAGCCGGACCATGATCCCGGCACCAGGCATCATTGGTGGGATGAAAATAAAAACGGATGGCATTCATATCCACGGCCGCGCGGGACAGCCATTCCATGGCAGATGATCTCATGACTTCATCATTCACGTTAATGCATACCTGCTCTCCGAGGGATAGTTCTTTGACAAATGCAGCATAGTATGGATAGATGCTTTCGATTTTTCCCGGCCAGGAGGCTTCCTTGTGAGGCCAGCTTAACCACGTCGCGCGATGCGGCGCAAATTCAGCCGGGAAATAATATCCTTGTTCTTTTGGAATGGTCGATTGAGAAAAGCCCGAAGCTG
>DATHGW010000224.1:0-4051 GCA_035317445.1 Puia sp. | reverse complement strand
AAAGGCATTAGGGTGTAAATATCCAACAATACTCCTGGCTGCATTGGCAGAAGCATGACCTCCCTGGGTGAGAATATCCTTCAGACGTGCGTAATCCGCCAGTATTTGCTGCTGGCGCAGTGGATTGTTGAGCAAATCATTCAGTTCGCGCTGCAATTGCGCGACATTCAGATCATCCTGGATCAATTCTTTCACAACCGGTTTGTCCATGATCAAATTGACAAGTGAGATGTATTTGACTTTGATCAGTCGTTTGGCGATCTGGTAAGAAATGGCGCTTCCTTTATAACAGATCACTTCCGGTACGCCGAAAAGCGCTGTCTCCAGAGTTGCGGTGCCCGAAGTAACACATGCTGCTTTAGCGTGCAGTAACAGGTCGTAGGTTTTATTTTCTATCGACGAAACATTGGGATATCCCTTCAGCAGCTCGTCATAAAAAGCATTGTCAAGTCCGGGCGCCTTGGCCACTACAAAATGATATCCGGGAAATAGCCGGCTCATCTCCAGCATCACGGGCAGTTTTTTCCAGATTTCCTGTTTTCGGCTACCCGGCAATAAGGCGATTACAGGTAGGGGATAGTGGGGCAAATTTGATTTATTCTCTTCCGCCTTTGACCGGTAGCTTTCGATAACCTCCACGCGCGGATGTCCGACATATTCCACTTCAAAATTCCATCTGCTATAGAATGCTTTCTCAAAAGGAAGGATCACCAGCATTTTGTCCACGCAGGATTTAATGGTATTGACCCTGCTTTCCTTCCAGGCCCAAACCTGGGGAGAAATATAATAGATGACTTTGTAGCCAGATTTCCTGGCCCACTTGGCGATGCGAAGATTGAAACCGGGATAGTCAATTAATATCAGGGCATCGGGTTTAAACGCACCGATATCCCGCTTGCAAAAACGAAGGTTTTTCAGGATGGTAGGCAGGTTCTTAATGACTTCCGTGAAACCCATAAAAGCAAGGTCCTTATAATGCCTCACTACCACAGCACCGGCATCCTGCATCAAATCCCCACCCCAGCAACGAACGGATGCCTGTTCATCGAGTTTCTTTAATTCTTTGATGAGATTACTTCCGTGCAGATCCCCTGATGCTTCGCCGGCAATGATGTAATATTTCAAATGATCAATTTATAAGTAAGAACTGCGACCCCATAGGCAAGTGTGGCCACAAAAATTCCTTTTGCAGTTTTGTCGCGATGAGTATTGATGTAAATAGTAAAGAACAGGGCATTGGAAACAAGGGAAATGGTGCTGACGCCCGTGAGCAACGACTTATTTTTTTTGAGGAGAAAGAAATATTCAGACAATGTCATGGACCTGGAAAAATTCCAGTAATAATAGATGAACATGGCAATAATGGGGGCGATCAGACCAATGGCGATGCCGAGCTTGAGGTTGTCTTTTTTAAATATCACAATGTCCACTTTTTTTCGATTTTGCCCTTTAGAACGTAATTGGTCAGATCAAATTGTACCGGAACCACGCTGACGTAATTGTGTTCCAGGGCCCATACATCAGTATCTTTTCCCTTATCAAAATTGACAAATTTCCCCGTAAGCCAATAAAATTTTCTTCCGGTAGGATCATTTCTTTCAATAAAATCTTCTTCGTACTTCGCGTAGGCCTGCCGGCAGATCTTCATCCCGGCGATCAACTCTTCGGGAACGGCCGGTATATTCACGTTTAGTACAAGATGTTTATCCAGCGAGTCTTTCAGCAGGTTTTGCACGATCAGGCGGGCATATTTACGGGCTCCCCCAAAATCGGCTTCCACACTGTAGTCCAATAGAGAAAAACCCACAGAGGGAATGCTTTCAATGGCGGCTTCCACAGCAGCCGACATAGTGCCCGAATAGATCACATTAATGGAATGATTAGCTCCGTGATTAATGCCGCTCAGGCAAAGATCAGGTTTGCGATGCAGGATCTTGTCCACCGCCAGTTTAACGCAATCCACCGGTGTACCTGAACATTGCCAGGCTTCGATGCCATCGAAAGTGGAAACCGGGTGCAGGCGCAAGGGAATGCCAATGGTAATGGCATGCCCCATGCCAGACTGGGGCTTATCCGGGGCAACAACAATCACTTTTCCGAGATCCTTTACCGCTTCCACCAGGTTGCGGATACCTGGTGCGTTCACTCCATCATCATTGGTTATCAGGATTACAGGAGGTTCTTTCTTTTTTGATTTTGACATGTTACGGAAAACAAAAATAATCATAACAGTTGACAGTTGACGGCTAAAAACAGATGACAGTTAACAGTTGGCAGTTGACAGAATGGGAATTCTCAGGAGTGCTACTGTCAACTATCATCGGTCAACTGTGATCTGTCCTATTTTTCCACAGCCTGATTGAATTTTACCCCCATTGCGCTACCTTTGCAGCCGATTTTAAACCCTTGATATGGCAGGACAATTGAAGGAGGTTCGGAACCGGATTAAGTCAATCCAAAGCACACAGCAGATCACCAAGGCAATGAAGATGATCAGCGCAACCAAACTGCGCAAGGCACAGGACGCGATCGTACAAATGCGGCCTTATGCGAGAAAACTTCAGCAGCTGCTGACTAATATCGTCAGCAATACCGATGGAGGCGTCAGTTCGGGATTATCCTTTGAAAGGCCGGTGGAAAAAGTATTGCTGATCGTCATTACCAGCGACCGCGCTTCCTGTGGCGCTTATAATTCAAACCTGATCAAACTTGCCAAACAAACCATCCAGGAAAAATATTCCAGCCAGGCAGCCAAAGGCAATGTGGAGATTTGGAGCATTGGCAAAAAAGGGTACGAACATTTCCTGAAGAATAATTTCAAGGTCAGGGACACGTATAAGGACATCTTCTTACAGCTTTCTTTTGATCGGGTGCAGACCTGTGCGCAGGCTGCGGTCAGGAGTTTTACGAATAAGGATTTCGATGCGGTGGAGATCATTTACAGTGAGTTTAAGAACGCCGCTTCACAGCGTTTTGTTGCGGAGAAGTTTTTGCCGATCCCCAAAGTGGAACAGAAAAGCGGGATCAAGAAAAATGATTTTATTTTCGAACCTGCCAAAGAAGAATTGATCGCGGAACTGATGCCTAAAATTTTGAATACACAACTGTATAAAGCAGTTTTAGATGCCAATGCATCAGAACATGGTGCCCGTATGACTGCGATGGACAAGGCCACCGAAAATGCCAACGAAATATTGCGCAGTCTTCGCATTTCTTATAACAGGGCAAGACAGGCTGCGATTACAACTGAATTGACCGAGATCGTGAGCGGCGCTGCTGCATTGCAGGGATAGTTGGATTGGTTTTTGTGCCAATAACGATCAAACAAAAAAGCAATGGAAATAACTGAACTGATTCCTCACACAGAAGCATTGATCTTTGCCAGCGACAAGCCATTGACGGCGATGGAAATCACAGAACTGATGAACAATGCATTTGGATTTATGCAGGAAAAACTAACACTTGAACAAATTCAGACGGCTATTGATGGCATTGTGGAGAAATATGCCGCTGAATTTTACCCGTTCGAAATGAGGGAAAGCGGGGGCGGATGGCAGTTTCTTACCAAAAAAGAATTCCATAAAACCATTGCACAGCTGAATGGCGAGAAATTCCTGAAACGACTATCCACAGCCGCTTTGGAAACACTTTCTATCGTCGCATACAAACAACCGATTACCAAAGGTGAAATCGAATCCATCCGGGGCGTCAACAGCGACTATTCGATCCAGAAATTATTAGAAAAGGAGTTGATCATCATCTCTGGCCGCAATGAAGACATGCCCGGTAAACCGCTCATCTATACTACCTCAAAATCGTTCATGGACTATTTTGGCATCAATTCTTCCGAAGACCTACCCAGGCTGAAAGAGGTGCTCAACGATTCCATCAGCGAAGCAACTGTCGTACACCTTGAACCGCCCGGCGAGAAAGATCCGGTCGCCGAGCCCTTACTGATTGTGAGCGAACACGGTGAATTGGTTGAGAATGCAGGTGAATCGGATGCCCAGGAATCAGCACAGGAAGACGATACAGGAGCATAGTCTATCGC
>DATHGW010000223.1:0-5805 GCA_035317445.1 Puia sp. | reverse complement strand
GCCATGCTGCGTCAGTAAAGTTTTATCCTGAAGGGGGCAATTTGGTTGAATCGACATCCATTGTTGTCGGATTTGAAGTGAAAAATGACAGGGGCGAACCGCTTGCTATCAGCGGATTTCTTTATGAGTCAGGCCATATTATTGACACCATTTCAACGAATGAAGACGGGATAGGGAGATTTACCATAACTGCTAAAAAAGAGCACGCCTATTTAGTAAAAATAATTAACGACTCGCTGGATAGACTTGATTATCCCTTACCTCCTGTTTTGCCAACAATTCCAGTTATAACAGTCCTTAATGCGGTTGCTAAAGACACGTTAAATGTGTTGCTCAAAAATCTAAACTCGGCAGACCAGCATTTGTATGTACTGCTTCACGACTATAAAACCCTGTTCCGGGGGTTTGAAGTTTCAAAAGGACTGGCTACCCAATATGTGCAACTCCCTTTGAATGATATTCCAAAGGGAGTTTTCACAGTTACCTTACTTGACCAATACAAAAGGCCCCTGGCCGAGCGAATCTGTTTCGCTCACATAAACCGCCAACACAGCATTAGCATTACAAGTGACGCTCCTGTGTATGGTTCCCGGAAAAAAGTGCTGTTGAAAATCACTCTCAAAGGAGAAGATCAATCGACAGAGGGAGAGTTTTCGATTGCCTGCGTTCAGAGCAACAGGATTGAGGCAACCAAGGCGAAAGACATTCAAACATATACCTACGTTCGACATCAAATGGCAAGTTTGCCAAAAGGACACTTGCTTTTTTCTGCTGATGGAACCAACTACGAGCTGCTTGAGAATTCGCTGTTGGTAAAGGGCTGGAGAAAATATACGTGGCTTGATATGATGAATGCAAAGGATCTAAAGCAAGGTGAAGACAAAATGATATTTAACGGGACTATAAAAAAAAACAACCGAATGATTAAAGAATCAATCGAAGTGGGATTGCTGAATGATAGTGCTTTGCAAACAATTCGCACAGATAATAAGGGTCATTTTGAACTTTCAACTAATAACTTGATAACGCCGGAGGGCAAAAAACTCCTATTGTTTGTGAATGGGAAGGCACAAAATGACTATGATATAAAAATTGAAAACCCATTTTATGCAGCAAATAGGAGGATTATTAAAGAAATTGAATTTGAGAATTACGATATCCTGGAAAAGGACAGCAGCATGCATTCGTTCGCCTTGGCAAAAGGCGAATATGCTAAGGTATTGGAGGCTGTGACGATTAAGGCAAAAAAAGATGACGGTAACTTCTACGGGAAGGCACTCTACAATAGGAAATGCACAGACTACGTTTGTCAATACGGAGTGCTGAATTGCCCAAATCATATCAAGGATCCGGGAAACACTCGCCCAATTAATGGGCACACCTATTTATCCTATAGTTCTGGCCACGTGGACGCAGTTGTATACTATAGTGATTGTGGCATTACAAAAAATAACAAATTTATACTTAATATCGATGGCATCTACATGAGCAAGGTGTTTTATGTTACTGACCTCTCAATTTCTAAAACTCCGAATCCAGAATATCTTTCAACCCTGTATTGGAATCCAAGAGTCCACTTAAGCGATGGCAATTCAGTAACAATTCCTTTCTACACCGGTGATATTTCGGGCAGATTCACAGTAGTGGTTCAGGGTAAAACTGACGACGATGTAGTAATTGGGCAATACTTTTTTGTGGTAAAACCAGACGAATAGAATTCACTATATGTATACAAGATATTGTTTGGCCAACAATAGTTGCCTGACTTTAACAGGGTAGGGAATGCCGAACCCGAGAAAAGAGGCATCAACTCCAAATTTTTCACCATGTCAAATTTAAAAATTTTGAAACTGGACGTTCTGAAGAATGTCCTTACCAAGGAACAAATGAAAAAAATTACTGGTGGCTCAAGCGGGGGCTGTATATACACCTGTTCCTGCACACCTCACTCTCGGGAAATTGTTAAATACCAACCAGAGGCTGAACATCTCGTTGGAAATTCATTTGTTAAATTACTTTATAGAAAGTTGGGAGGCTAAAAATGAGTTGAAAGCTGAAATTGATGTGAAATTTCTGTTATTTAAATCTAAAGGCGGAAATCAAATATTGTTGAATTGGAACGTAGTCGGAACTACAAACCCAATAGGTAATAGCTATTTCGGAAAGTTTATATTACCTGCTTCCCTTAGGAGTAAGACTCTTGTTGACCAGAAGTTGAAAATAAGCTATGGAGATTTTCCGCTTCAGGATTCTGGCTATTTAATTGCTATTGTAAAAAGCATTACCACTTCTGACAATCGGGAGAGCCAAATTGTTACCGTCCAATTCCCGGATAGCATGAAAACTGTTACAGGAAAAAGGATTCAATTTGTCGCCGGACGAGATGCCAATATGCTTTTATCAGGGGGAGAACGAACGGCTATTAAAGAGGATCTTGGATAACCTTTTCAGGTCGCTTAATTAAAATGAAAAGCAAAAGATACTAATTTTATAGTGGGCAAGTTTTTGTAAACGAACTTTAACGTGAATCCATGAAGAGAAAAACTTATTTAATTGAATTGCTATGTTTAATAATGTTGCTAGGGATTTCAGCGGTCAAGGGGCAGAATAGATTTGAATTGAAGGGTAAGATTACAGACGCTCGGACAAACAATCCTATTTTGAGTGCTAGCGTTTTTATCGGTAACAGTTCAATGGGCACTATTACGGACAAAAAGGGTGAGTTTACGCTAATGAATATCCCAGGCGGAAATTACCAATTGACAGTTTCATGTGTCGGATACAAATCGTTGACTTTAAAAATCTCCTCGAATAGCATTTCGGAAAACTACAATTTGCAATTGCAGCCACGTATTGAGGAGTTGGACAGCGTAATAGTGCGAGCCTCAGATAAGCATGGTTGGGAAAAATGGGGGGCTCTCTTTAAGGAAAAATTTCTCGGCAATTCCACAATCTCCAGAGAGGCTAGAATTGAAAATCCACAAGTTTTGCAATTCAGACATTCGACATCCAACGAATTGGATGTCGTGGCAACTGACCCATTAATTATCGAAAACGCTGCTTTGGGATATAAGATTCGCTATGAATTGGAAGAATTTCGTTACTATGAATCAAGTCAATCGGTCAGTTTTCAAGGGCATTGTTACTTCGAAGAATTAGTCCCACCAAACACAAGAGCCTTTAAGCGGTGGACCAGAAATCGAATCGCTGCTTATCGAGGTTCAATTTTACACTTTATGCGCTCACTTTTTCAGGGAACGCTAAAACAAGATGGATTCGAAGTACGAAGATCGGTAGACAAAGGGGACAACTATTTTTGGGTGTCATCTAATGAATTAATCGCTGACAGTTTGCTCATAAATGCGACCGACACGTTAAAACAGTTGTATTTTCCCAACTATGTGGATGTGCTCTACAAAAATGCAAAGGTTGATGGAAAATACATGAGTCTCCAGCTGGTAATTGACGTCGGTGAGGGCCAGAAATCGAGAATCAGTCTGGAAGGAAAAAAGCCACTAACTATTGAAGCGAGTGGAAACTTTGATCCTCCTCTTGAACTTTACTTAATGGGGTATTGGGCTTGGAGTCAAAAGATTGGCCTTCTCTTGCCCTTGGACTACCAAATTCCAAAACAATAGTTTCAATACTCATTATGGCAGCAGCTGAAACAGCTCGTAGATTGGCAACTTTTTTGAAAAATGGGATTAGAAAAACAAGGTAATATTGTGTAAAATACAAAAAAGAAATATTGTAAATTTACCCAGCATCAGTTCATCCGTTGCAAGATTTTGTAAGCAATTCGTGAGTTAGCAATTTTTGATTTGAGTAAGAAATTGCAAAATTGAAGGTTGTGTAGGCGGCATAATTCCCCTCACCTCCACAGTTGGCGAGATATATGAGTTCACAGATCAAATTGCTGCGAACGCACTTACAACGATTATTATAATATCTGTTACAGCAGCAAGAAAGAAAACAGGGATTGTTATTTTAGTCGGCATTGTCGTTAGGTTTGCCACCAAATTCACTTCGATTGCAACAAGAGCAGTCATAATCAGGAACAGATTTGCTCCTGATAAAGATATCATCAAAAAAGTAAGGGGCGTAAAGAAGCACGACAATCCAAGAAGACTAATGCCCTGCCATCCAAGTCGGTTTTTCTGCTGATCAGCACTCCAGTCTAAAAATTGATTGACCAGGAAACGAAGAGATCCTGTGCTTTCATGAGAAATAAATATCGGGCGACTAATTGTAGTTGACATTTTAATATAATTTATCTGCGTTTTTACATATTTGAATATTATTGTCGATGGCTCGGATGTAAAACTACCTGATCAAGGGGCTGAGGAAATTTGCAAATCGTTCAACGGGCAATAATTGTAGATGAATGGGACCTTATCGATTCTGCGGGTATTCCGGACATTTAGCAGTGTAGTGGAAGGCAAATGAAGACCTGGCAGATATGCCATTTATTGATTAGTCGAGGGATGATCGGTAAAGACATTTTTAAAACGCGATTGATTCGATATAGTAAAAAAAATTAAACGGGAAGTATGTTTGGTGAGGTATCGCAGCTTTCCACTAGAGGTAATTGGGATCACAATAAATTTTCGGCATAGCTACTTCCTGAACAATCCTGCTCCAAGGGTTGACCCGAAGGAGCCTTCTTTCAGCTGCAGGTAGTTCTTCTTGCTTTGATCTTTCTCAATTTCTATTGTGCCCGTCATCTGCACGTTCTCCATTTGCAAAAAGTCAAGAGGGTTAGGTTTTTTTCCTCCCGTTGGGTCATTACCAAAGCCCACTGGGTTAGTATTGCTTGCAAAAATGCAATCGTGGATCGAATAATGGTGGTCTCCCTCCTTTATCCAGCCTGTTCCGCAGCGGGCTATGATGTTGTGATGGAATTCAAAGTCGTCTGCTGTGTTCTGTGTCGTCCAGACACCGCTGTAGTAAGACCCATAGACCAGGCAATAACGCATCGCATTATGACGGCTCGTTCCACCGGCTGCATCCCAAAAAACAACAGGGTTCTGACATTGGTAAAAAACGCAATGATCCAGGACGAACCCATGGCCATTGGCGATAGCAGCCACACGCACAGGAAGCAGATCAACATCCCCGGTAAACAGGCATTGCGTTACCAACAGGTCGTCGAGGTTCTTGCCGTCGCGCCAGATTGGATATGAACGGCGGTTATTTTTACCGTCGATATAGTAGTACTCGGGGCCTCCGCTGAACCTTAGTCCTTCAATGGTTACATGGCTGGCTTCTATTTCGACTCCCCTCGCTTCTTCGCCGTCTGTGTTGGGAATGGTAGGAACGATCATCGCGAGGATTGGCATCCGCTGCGGATTCCAGTCCGGGTCATCGGGCATGATCTCCGCGCGGATCACCAGGCGATTTTCCAAAGTATATTTGTTGTTGTTGAATAGAACTGTTTCCGTTAACGGGTACACGCCTTCGGAAAGTAAAATGGTACTGGCTTCTTTTCCGTTATTTGCAT
This sequence comes from Puia sp., assembly GCA_035317445.1. Classification (GTDB taxonomy): domain Bacteria; phylum Bacteroidota; class Bacteroidia; order Chitinophagales; family Chitinophagaceae; genus Puia. The sequence goes on along the minus strand of DATHGW010000223.1, from coordinate 305 downwards.
TGATTCTCTTTGCCGCTTCCTGTAATGTTTTCAGCGGCTGTAATTTTGTTCCAGGATTAGCATCACTACCTGTTCTGACATTTATATATAATTGTTCAGCAGGCGACATCAGTACCAGCATGACCAGCAATAATGTAAAAAAGCATTTTTTGATCATTACAACGTTTTTTGCAAAGTTGGGCAGCAGCTTTTATCCGTAATGGTCATTTTGAAAACAAAACAGTCATTTTAAAGACCTTCCCGGTATTGCTGAGCGGTGGCTCCGGTAAGCTTTTTAAAAAAACGATTGAAGTTGGATGGGTCGG
>DATHGW010000222.1:0-2357 GCA_035317445.1 Puia sp. | reverse complement strand
CCTTGTGGGGGCTATCTTTCAAGCCTAATACAGACGATATCCGCGAAGCGCCATCCTTGTATATGATCGATGCACTCCTGAAAGAAGGAGCAACGGTTTCGGTTTTTGATCCCGAAGCCATGAATAATGTCAAGGCCTTGCTGGGTGACAAAATCGCCTACGCGGAAAATCAATATGAAGCATTGAAAAATGCAGATGCGTTGATTATTGCTACGGAATGGAATGAGTTCCGGACCCCTAATTTCCTGAAAATTGTAACGACCTTGAGGAATAAGGTTATTTTCGACGGCAGGAATCTATTCGATCTGGTCGCCATCAGGGAGCTGGGATTTTATTACGAAAGTATTGGACGTGCGCCCTCTGTTCCGGCCGGCGGCAATCATAATAAGTAAAGAGCATGGATAAAAAGCGAGTATTGATCACCGGTGCTGCAGGTTTTTTGGGGTCTCATTTATGCGATCGGTTCATCGGGGAAGGTTACCAGGTGATTGGAATGGATAACCTCATTACCGGGGACCTGAAAAATATTGAGCACCTGTTCAAGTTGCCTGAATTTGAATTCTATCATCATGACGTCAGCAAATACATCCACATTCCTGGCGAACTTCAATACATACTCCATTTTGCTTCGCCGGCGAGTCCCATTGATTACCTGAAGATCCCGATCCAGACCTTAAAAGTGGGGTCACTGGGCACACACAATTGCCTTGGCCTGGCCAAGGCCAAACAAGCGAGGATCCTGGTTGCCTCTACCTCTGAAGTTTATGGCGATCCGCAGGTTCATCCTCAGAACGAAGAATACTGGGGCAATGTAAATCCCGTAGGCCCTCGTGGGGTATATGATGAGGCCAAGCGGTTCCAGGAAGCCATTACAATGGCCTATCATAATTTTCACGGATTGGAAACACGCATTATACGTATATTTAATACGTATGGCCCGAGAATGCGGTTGAATGACGGTCGTGCATTGCCTGCATTTATCGGGCAGGCATTGCGGGGAGAAGACCTGACCGTTTTTGGCGATGGCAGCCAGACGCGCTCTTTTTGCTATGTGGATGACTTGGTCGAGGGGATTTACCGTTTGTTGAAGTGCGACTATGCGCTACCGGTAAACATTGGCAATCCTTCTGAAATTACGCTGAAAGAATTTGCCGAAGAAGTCATCAGGCTTACAGGTACTTCCCAGAAGATCGTGTATAAACCCTTACCAGTAGACGATCCCAAACAACGCCAACCAGACATCAGCAAAGCAAAGCAATTGCTTGGATGGGAACCCAAAGTAGATCGAAAATCGGGATTGAAAATAACTTATGATTATTTTAAATCCCTGCCTTCTACGGAATGGTATAAGCTGGCAAAAGAGTTCATAAGAAGTAAATAAACGCATTCATCTTTTGTAATCGGGTAAGTATATGTTTCAGGAACTGGTGGATAAAAAGGCAAAACTCGCCGTAGTAGGATTGGGATATGTTGGGTTGCCCATCGCATTGGAATTTGCTAAAAAGATCTCTGTCATTGGATTCGATATCAGCAAGAAACGAATCGGCCTGATGCGTGATGGCCGGGATCCCAACAAAGAGATACCCGATGACGCATTCAGGAATAAAGACATCCTTTTTACCGACGACCTGGAGCAGCTAAAAAAAGCATCTTTTTTTATCATTGCTGTTCCTACGCCGGTTGATAAATACAATGTGCCTGATCTCGGACCTTTACTTAAGGCCTCGGAGGCCCTCGGCAGGGTATTGAAAAAAGGAGATTATATTGTCTTTGAATCCACCACCTACCCCGGTTGCACAGAAGAAGATTGTCTGCCCGTGATAGAGCGGGTTTCGGGCCTTAAAGTGAAGATTGATTTTAAGCTCGGTTATTCACCGGAAAGGATCAATCCGGGCGATAAAAAAAATACCCTCAGAACCGTTGTGAAAGTGGTGTCGGGCTGTGATGCCGTTTCTTTGGATGAAATCGCCAGAACCTACGAACTCGTGGTAGACGCAGGCGTGCACCGGGCCACATCCATCAAAGTAGCCGAAGCCAGCAAGATCGTTGAAAATACGCAAAGGGATTTGAATATAGCCCTGATGAATGAGCTATCCATGATCTTTGACCGCATCGGCATCAACACCTATGACGTGATTGAAGCTGCCGGAACAAAATGGAATTTCCTGAAATTTCAACCCGGACTGGTAGGTGGGCATTGCATTGGGGTAGATCCATATTATCTCACGCATAAGGCTGCGGCCCTGGGCTATGAATCCAAAGTCATTTCTTCTTCGCGCTACATCAATGATGATATGGCAAAATATGTGGCAAGAAAGATCATCACGCATGTTGTGCGGCTTTCCACGAATCCGAAA
>DATHGW010000221.1:0-3528 GCA_035317445.1 Puia sp. | reverse complement strand
GCCTTTGCTACACATCAATCTTTTTTTGATGCATTGGATCCCAAACCGGATGTTGTTGTTTGTGTTTTCGGCTACCTGGGCGAAAATGAACTGGCACGCAGAGACTGGGCGGAAGCCGAACGCATCATTCAAAGCAATTTTACCGGAGCGGTGTCCATATTGAACGTGGCATCGAATTATTTTGAAGGGATCCGGCAGGGGATTATTGTAGGCATCAGCTCCGTAGCCGGAGAGCGTGGCCGTCAAAGCAATTACCTGTACGGGAGCGCAAAAGCTGGTTTTACGGCGTACCTCAGCGGATTGCGCAACAGGATGTTTAAAGAACAGGTGCACGTCATGACGCTCCAGCCCGGATTTGTGTACACGAAAATGACCGAAAACCTGCAATTGCCCAAATTGCTCACTGCACAGCCCGCCGATATTGCCGAAGCGCTTTACCTGGGTGTCAGCAAGAGGAAAAATATCATCTATGTAAAATGGTTCTGGCGCTGGATCATGGCCGTCATCAAATCCATTCCCGAGCCAATATTTAAAAAATTGAAGCTTTGAAAAAGCGCATCGCTTTTTTTGATTTTGATGGTACCATCACGACAAAGGACAGCTTACTTGAATTCATCAAATACAGTAAGGGGAATTTGTATTTTTACCTAGGTTTTTTCCTTAATGCCCCCTTCCTGGTTGCCTATAAGCTTAAGATCATTTCAAACCAATCGGCGAAAGAAAGGATTCTGCGGTTCTTTTTTGGTGGTACGTCGTTAGAAGCTTTTCAGGCAACATGCGATCGGTTTACCGAACATGTACTGCCCGGTCTCATCCGCCCAAAGGCGTCGAGGGAGATCCGGAAATTACTAAGCATGGATTTTGCTGTGGTGATCGTATCCGCTTCGCCGGAGGATTGGATCAAAGAATGGGCGCGAATTAATGATGTTCAATTGATTGCTTCCAGGCTGACAGTAAATAAGGGGCGGCTTAGCGGCAGAATGCTGGGGAAGAATTGCCATGGAAAAGAAAAAGTAAGCCGGATCAGGGAACGAATTGATCTTTCCGAGGCTGACGTTATACTAGCTTATGGGGATGAGCCTGGTGATAAGCCAATGTTAAGCCTGGCCGCCCATGCTTTTTATAAACCCTTTCGATAATGTATGGAAACATTTAGTTGCCTTCGGACAGCGGTGGATAAAAAAGGTGCCGGCTGCTTTTTTTTGGGAGATAATTGAAAGTTATTCTACCCTGTTGATAATTCCACATAACGAACATCGATTTAATTTTATAGGTTTGTTACTGTCAGGCTTCTATTTTCGATCATATACCCTTCGCAAAAACTTCCCCGAATACTTTATTGTGATCATCATGTTTGATCATCCAATGGTCTGTTTATACAGGCAAGGACGTGATAGGTATTCTGGTTATGTAAAAATTAAAAAGGCGGGTATATGAATAGAAAATTTTACATTTTGACAGGGTTAATTCTTGCTTTGTTTTTTTCTGGACCTCTGATGTCTCAGACAGCAGGTGATTTCCGGAGTAATGTAACCGGTGTATTTGGCGATTGGGGTACATTAAGCACCTGGCAAATGTATAATGGCGTTAGTTGGGCGGCCGCTCCACACATTCCAACTTCGGCAGATGGGGTCATCAGCATCCTAAGCGGCGACAGTGTTGAGTTAACTTCTCCGGTAACTATTGATCAGGTGCAGGTTCTGGCGGGAGGGTCGCTGGCGATTACCGGCAATATCTCCGTTCCGTTGAATGATAATCCTTCGGGGGATGATATCATTGTGGATGGCAGCCTGTACGTCGGCGCTGGTCTTACACAGCTAACTGGTGCCGGTACGATCAGGATTAATTCAAGCGGATTGTTTGTGGTCAGGAATTCCGGTTCTATTGAAGTGAGCAGTACCAACAATCTCGGTAGAACGTATTTCAGCGGCAATGCCTTTATCAGAACGGGTACTTTTGTCAACAACAATACTTTTGTTTGGCTTGACGGCGACATTGCTTTGCAGAATGGTGCTTCCTTCATTAATAATGATTCTATCAGTGTGGAAATTCCTGCGGATGCGAATTTCAATGGAACCCCGGGAACCTCGTTCACAAACAGCGTCGGTGGTGTGATCTTTAAACAAAGCGCAACCGGCGTGGCGCACATGTTTCAGAATGTGACTTTTTCCAATTCCGGTGGTATTAGTGGAATTGGAGAATATGATTTTTTGAGTACATCCATCACGAACACGGGCAGCTTTGGACCCGGTAAGCCTACCGGCATTTTGACCGTCGATCCTTCTGTTGTTACGGGCAAAACGCCCACATTCAATATCCAGATCAACAGCCCTGGCGGCGTTGCGGGTGTCAATTATGACCAGATGGATTTCTCCGGTGCGGGAAATGTAGATGTTACGGGTGCAATATTGAATGTTTACAATATCGGAGGCGATCCTGTGGGCACAATATATACCATTTTACTTTCTCCATCAGGTACCATTACCGGACCATTTGCAACTGTAAACCTGAATCCAACCCTTGGTAACCTGACTTACAATCCAAATTCAATTACTGTCGAGAAAACCAGCTCCGCCCTGCCGGTAGTGTGGGGCGCATTTACTACCCTGGCTGTGGGTAATACAGTGCATCTGGACTGGAGTACAGAAGAGGAAGTGAATAGTTCTCATTTTGTGGTTCAGCATTCCCTCGATGGCGCTAATTTTACTGCGATTGGATCAGTTGATGCGAAAGGATTCAGTGGGGTAGTTGCTAATTATTCATTTATTGATAAATCCCCATCCCTCGACGGAATAAACTATTACCGTCTCTTGGAGGTTGACCTGGACGGCAAGAGTCAATTCTCCGTGGTCAGAACCGTTCGCTTCTACAACGGAAAGGCAGTAAACGTGCAGATCACACCGAATCCGGTATATGCGCTCATGTTGATGAATATACAGGCAGATGATATTACCATCGTCCTGCATGATTTGAACGGACGGGTACTGCGTAACTGGCGTTTGGCTCGTGGTCAGCACCAGGCAGATGTTGGAGATCTGCCCGCGGGTAATTACCAGTTGTCCATTTATCAAAAAGGCAAGAGGATCGATGTTCAGCAAATGATCAAATTATAATCATTAGCAGATAAAGTAAAAGGCAGCCCGGGGATATTCCCGGCTGCCTTTTTATAAAAATGTGACTGATGACTTCTTATTGCTTGATGAGTTTGGCTACGATTCTCTTGTTGGGTCCTATGAAGATCTGAACCGTGTACATCCCCCTCGCCAAACCAGAAATATTCAGAGATTGATCGAAATAGTTTTGTTGCTTGCTCATCTCCGATACCAGGACTTGTTTACCCGTCATATCAAAGATATTTATCCTCAGGGTTCCCAGGCTATCATTGATCAGCCGCAGGTTAACAATATCTTTTGCGGGGTTCGGGTACAGGATGAACTGCTCAACAGATCTTAAATTGTCTACGACCTTTATTTTTACTGTTGCTGTTGACACCGCGCCGTTATTGTCTTTTATAGTCAGTTGGAAGAC
>DATHGW010000220.1:0-2558 GCA_035317445.1 Puia sp. | reverse complement strand
AGCAGGTTTTGTCGCGTGCGCAATTTTCGCGCTGGCAAAAAGCGCAAAGCAGTAAAGAACCCCTTGAAATTGTAACGCTCGACGAGGCAGTACATGCAGAAAAAAATAAAAGCGCTCAGAAAAAGACCTGGATATTTAAAGCGGATAATGTACGTGATTTTGCCTGGGGTTCAAGCAGGAAATTTGTCTGGGACGGCATGCCGGCCTGGGTAGAAGGGAAAAAAGTGATGTGTATGAGCTACTATGGCAAAGAAGCCTATACGCTATACCGTAAGTTTTCAACGAAAGTTGTTGCCCACACGATAAAAACCTATTCTCATTTCACTATTCCTTATCCGTACCCGGTAGCACAAAGCGTAGAAGCAGCGAGCGGCATGGAATACCCGATGATCTGTTTCAACTATGGCAGAACCGAAAAAGACGGGACCTATAGCGAAGCCACCAAGTACGGGATGCTGGGCGTAGTGATCCATGAAGTCGGTCATAATTTTTTCCCGATGATCGTCAACAGCGATGAAAGGCAATGGACCTGGATGGATGAAGGGCTGAACACTTTTTGCGAGTACCTTACGGAGGAATTGTATGATAACAAATTCCCGACCCGCCGAGGACCGGCATATTCGATCATCGATTACATGAAAATGCCCAAAGACCAGTTGGAACCCATCATGACCAACGGGGAGAATATCGTGCAGTTGGGTCCCAATGCCTATTCCAAACCCGCCACGGGGCTGAATATTCTCCGGGAAACGATTATGGGACGGGATCAATTCGATTATGCTTTCAAGGAATACGCCCGCCGTTGGGCATTCAAACATCCAACGCCAGCCGATTTCTTTCGCACCATGAATGATGCAAGCGCTGAAAACCTTGATTGGTTCTGGAGAGGATGGTTCTATGGAACAGATCCTGTGGATATTTCACTCGACAGTGTGAAATGGGTCAAGGCAGATCTTGAAAACCCGCCCAAAAAAGTCGATTCGATAAGAATGCAACCCATTGCAAAACCACAGGTGAACGCTTTTGAAGACGTTTCCAAAATAAAAAACCGCAGCGACAAAAAGATCAGTTTTCTTACGGATGCAGATACCGCCCTGCGCGACTTCTACTGGAAATACGACCGGGGTATTGAGCCATATGATACCGCAAAATATGCCAACCATATTCAGCAATTTTCCGAACCCCTGGACGATGCAGCCAAAGAAAAATTGCGGTCTAAAAATCTGTATGAACTTCAGTTGAGCAATAAAGGAGGACTGCCCATGCCCATCATCATTGAATGGACCTATACGGATGGAACCAAGGAAATAGACAGGATCCCTGCGCAGATCTGGAGAATGAATGAAACAAAAGTCACGAAGGTTTTTCTGAAGGAGAAGGAAGTTTCCAACATCAAACTTGACCCCATGCGTGAAACGGCAGATATTGACGAGAGCAACAATTCATGGCCAACCATGCCACAGCAGACGAAGTTCCAGGTATTCAAGGCTAGGCAGGCGCAGCAGCGCATGGTTCCGAATGCGAACAACCCGATGCAGAAGGCTGCAGAGAAGGAAAAAGAAAAGAAGCCATTTTGAATTATAGTTGATTGGTTGAATAGTTGATTAGTTAAAAGAATTTTGTGATCATCTAACTTATCAACTATTCAACTATTCAACTAAAATCATTTCTTCGTCTTTCCTAGTTTGGCATTCCCATCATCCCTGTCGGCTTTCAGTCTTCCTGCATTTTTCAGTTGCAGGCTGATCAGCCACTCGATTTGCCCATTGACGCTGCGAAAATCGTCGGAGGCCCATTTTTCGAGTGCCTTATACACGTCCTCATCAATCCTTAGTACGAAACTTTTTTTGTTTGCCATCACGGGATATCTGTTACTGGTATAAAGTGCCTGTATTCAACACAGGTGTGGCGGCTTTTTCGCCGCACAATACGACCATGAGATTACTTACCATCGCGGCTTTTCTTTCTTCATCGAGCTGAACAATTTGTTTTTTACTCAATTGCTCAAGCGCGAGTTCAACCATTCCTACGGCGCCTTCCACGATCTTGAACCGGGCGGCTACGATGGCTGTAGCCTGCTGGCGTTGCAGCATGGCGCCCGCAATTTCAGGCGCATAGGCCAGGTGACTGATCCTGGCTTCTTTTACCACGATGCCCGAGGCGGATAGCCTGTCGGCCAGTTCCGATTCCAGCATGGCAGTCACTTTCTCACCCCCATCCCTAAGCGTAATACCTGCATGCTCGTCCTCAAGCTGATCATAAGGATAAGTAGTGGCCAGGTGACGGACCGCGGACTCACTCTGGATCTTGACATATTGGTCATAATTCGTTACGTCAAACGTGGCTTTGTAAGTATCGCTCACCTGCCATACGATGATGGCGGCAATTTCAATCGGGTTGCCCATCTTATCATTCACTTTTAATTTGGCGCTCTCAAAGTTGTTTGTCCGCAGGGAAAGGCGCTGCTTTTGGTAAAACGGGTTGACAAACAACAGACCATTGTCTTTCACAGTGCCGACATACTTACCAAAAAAAGTGCATACGGCAGTTTGATTGGG
>DATHGW010000219.1:0-4231 GCA_035317445.1 Puia sp. | reverse complement strand
GCTTTCCAGAAGTCAAAAAGCACGGCAAAGTCTTCGATGGCTGTTTGAACAGACTCGAACAGTTTCGTCCAATATTCGTTGAGCTTAATATTCTTCAGGATCTCCGTCGCCCGCTGGTTGTTATCCCAGAAGCCCGGACTTAAAGAGAGTTGTTTCTCTTCCTGAATTTTGTATTGTCGGTTATCGACGTCAAAGAAACCTCCTCAGTCCCGCGAGCCGGGACCTCATATCGTTCAGTTTTTCCTGTGTCATAGCTCGCAAAGGTAATGACTTTAACATTGGCAACTATATACCACTTGGGGCGAAACCAAGTGGTATATAGTTGCGAAAATTGTTTACCGACATTGCCTTTCGCCCCTCTGACGAGCAGACATCGGGCCATAATACATAGTTGGGGAGGGTCGGGGTAGGGCTCCGGAGTATGCCGGAACCTTGTGTCGACCTTGTACCATCCTTGTGTGATGTTGTGTCAAATAGGCCTTTTCCGCTTGAAAAGCACAACATCCACACAACAGCACACAAGGATCACACAAGGTTGGTACAAGGATAAGGTGGCTTAGGCGTTAATTATCAAACAAGTACAATTGGTTTGGCAAAAAAGCGCCAGATTTCCAATGTCGTAAAAGGCTGATATACATTTTCATTTACATTAATGAATTGATTAATTTAAGACATACCTAACTCCCTATTGAACTTATCAACCAATCAACTTATCAACTTAGATATTTACCTAAGACTGTTCGTGTGGCAGGAAATCATCAATTTGCCGAAAAAAGGAAAAAAAATGCCGGTCTGGTCAGACCGGCTTTCTCGTTTTAACGATTTGATTTCGGACCATCATCCTGGTTATCCCGCAACCACTTATTTAGCTCTTCCTTCGTCTTGCCCGTTTTCTTTTGCAAACGCCCCAGCAGTTCATCTTCTTTCCCTTCCACATAGTATAAGTCATCGTCGGTCAGGTTACTGTAAGACTGTTTTAATTTTCCTTTTAAAACATTCCAGTTCCCTTTTAATTGCAAATTGTTCATAACATATCATTTAGATTAAATAAGCGCACTGTTTCAAGGATCGTACCAGCTATAGCAGGGCAGGATTTTCCAATGTTAATAACCTGGTGCAAAACAGGTGAATAAGAAGAACAATAAAAATTTGGAAAACGGTTATCGGTGGATGTATCTTCGGTTTACAATTGAGGAGCAGATATCCGTCAAACGAAGGAAGCTACTCAATCGAAAGCATCGGGTTAGTAAGAAATATGCGTTTGAGCAATCAAACAAGTAAATCAGAAACAAACTTGGTGCTTTCTTATTTTATTTACTCCCCGGCAGGTCTCTTCTTCTGCCCTGATTTTTTTTACACCTTCTTATCGTATCTTAATCCTCCATAAAACAATCTCTATGTCATCCAGGAGGAAATTCTTAAGAACGTCGGCCCTCACCCTTACTGCGTCAGGTTTTTACCCGCTGTTGACCAGGGCTAATGATCAAGGCTTCGTAGCTCCACAACCTGATTCCCTGCAATTGGGTATTGCCGGCTATACTTTTCACAATATTCCGATGGACCAGGGCATCGCTATGATGCAACGTGTAGGTGTAAGCGCTTTATCGATCAAAGATTTTTATCTGCCATTGGATAGCTCACCCGAAAAAATCGAAGAAGTGCTTGGAAAATTTAGGGCAGCAGGTATCCAGGTATACGCAGCAGGTGTCATTTATATGAAGACAGAAGGAGAAGTGGACCGGGCCTTTGACTATGCAAAAAAGATCGGCGTGAACATGATCGTTGGCGTTCCTGATTATGAATTGTTGCCTTATGCGGAGCAAAAGGTAAAGTCTTCCAATATCAGGCTGGCCATTCACAATCACGGGCCCGAGGACAAATTGTACCCGGCGCCTAAAGATGTTTTCGACAGGATCAGGAATATGGATGGGCGAATTGGGCTTTGTTTCGACATCGGTCATGGAGCCCGTGCAGGCGCAGATCCTGCCAGATCGGTCATCGAGTTTGCGCCACGCATTTTTGATCTGCACGTCAAAGACATCTCAGCTGCGGGCACCGGCGAAAGAGCCATTGAAATCGGAAGAGGTATTATTGATTTTCCTGCCCTGGTCAGGGCGCTGAAAAAAATAAAATTTGCAGGCAGGTGCAGCATTGAATTTGAAATGGACACCAAAGACCCCCTGCCCGGCATTGCCGAATCGGTCGGTTTTTTCAGGGGCGTCGTCAAAACACTGGCCTGATCAACAGACTGCTCATCTCATGCTGCGCGCGCTCAGGGACATTTGACGCAGGTTCGCCTAAATGCCCTTAATTTGTAGCTTTTAATTTATGCAGATTGATTTTCGTTCCGACACCGTAACGCTGCCCACGACCGGTATGCGTGAAGCCATGATGAATGCAGCAGTTGGCGATGATGTCTTTGGTGAAGACCCTTCGGTTAACCAACTCGAAAGCATGGCTGCACAGTTATTTGAAATGGAAGCTGCGCTGTTTTGTCCAAGTGGCACCATGTCGAACCAGATCGCCATCAAGTGTCATACGCAGCCCGGAGATGAGGTGATCTGCGAAAGACAGGCCCATGTCTGCATTTATGAAGGGGGTGGTATTGCTTTCAATTCAGGTGCCCAGGCCAGGACCATAGAAGGCGACCGCGGCATGATCAGTGCCACACAGGTCGAAGCGGTCATTAACCCGGATGATGTGCATAAGGCAAGAACTTCCCTGGTCTGTCTTGAAAACACTTCGAACCGCGGCGGGGGGAGTTGTTATGATTTAGATGAGATCAGGAAGATCAGAAAAATATGCGACACACATGGGTTGCGTCTGCATCTTGATGGGGCAAGATTATTCAACGCGCTGGTGGCAAAGGATGAAACGGCCGGACAATACGGAAAAATATTCGACAGCATTTCCGTTTGCCTGAACAAAGGTTTGGGATGTCCGATCGGCAGCCTATTGATCGGGTCTGCTGCATTCATTCGTAAAGCACGACGCGTTCGAAAAGTGCTGGGCGGCGGCATGCGGCAGGCTGGGTTTATGGCCGCTGCGGGAATTTATGCGCTGGAGCAGCAGGTGGAACGACTGGCACAGGATCATACACATGCAAAATTACTTGCAAGCGAGCTGTCGAAGAAAACATTTGTTAAAAACATGATGCCCGTAGAAACGAATATCGTGATATTTGAAACGCCTCCTGAACAGCCGGCCAAAATAATTGCCCAAAGACTGTTGGAAAAACATATTCTTGTGATTGCCATTTCGCCCAGCCAGGTAAGGTTCGTTACGCATCAGGACATCACCGGGAACATGTTACAACAGGCCATCGATATTATCCGGCATTTGTAAAAATAGTTTCCGCTACTTTTTCCTTCGTCTTCAGTAATTTTGGCCTTAATTACCCGAATATGTTTCCAAAAATAAACCCCGTTCAGACCAAAGCATGGCAGGATTTGCGCGTACATTTTGATCAGGAACTTAAGACTACCCATATCCGTGAATTATTTGCTGCCGATCCCAGAAGGTTCGATCAATTTTCCATCCAGGCCGAAGATATTTTATTTGATTATTCCAAAAACATCATCAATCCGAAAACGATCACGCTTTTGCTCGAGCTCGCATCACAGTGCTCCTTATGGGACGCTATGGAAGCGATGTTCAATGGCGAAAAGATCAATGAAACTGAGAACAGGGCGGTACTGCATACTGCCCTGAGGAACTTTTCAGGCGACCCGGTATTTTCTGATGGCCGGGATGTAATGCCGGATGTACACCGGGTACTGGCTCAAATGCAGAATTTCTGCAGGCTGGTGCATAGCGGTGAATGGAAGGGCTATACCGGGAAGAAAATAAAATATATTGTCAATATCGGTATTGGCGGCAGTGATCTTGGCCCGGTGATGGTCACCGAAGCCCTGAGGCCTTACTGGGTCAACGGCATTCAGACTTATTTTGTTTCCAACATCGATGGGACTCATATTGCAGAGACTCTTAAGAAAGTTACTCCGGATGAAACCATTTTCCTGGTCGCTTCGAAAACGTTTACAACCCAGGAAACGATGACTAACGCCCATACGGCAAGGAAATGGTTTCTTGAATCGGCCAATGAAGAATCGCATGTTGCAGGTCATTTCGTAGCGCTTTCGACCAATGAAGCTGAGGTGGTAAAATTCGGCATCGCTAAAGCGAATATGTTTGAATTCTGGGACTGGGTTGGCGGCAGGTATTCGCTGTG
>DATHGW010000218.1:0-2588 GCA_035317445.1 Puia sp. | reverse complement strand
CCGCAAAATAATAGGATCGCTATGACAAAAGACCTGTAGATATGCACCGTGCCCTGGTTCTTGAGGATAATGGATTTCATTTTCGCATTAAAATAAACGCTAAGTGTTTACATTTATTTTAAGAGTATACACTTATATATGTTGATCAGGGATAAGAAGACCGCAATTGACTTCCCAAAATGGGCATTTTTGTAATTTGCAAGGGCTTAAAGACCTTTCCGGGGATTGAATTTCAGCAATAACAAACGATTATCATGACTAACGTAGTACGAACCGATTCAGACCATCACGACTTTATTGAGCTGGTAAAACGGCTAGATGCCGATCTGGCCCAAAGAGACGGTAGCGACCACTCCTTTTACGCCCAATTCAACAAGATCGACAAGATCAGGTATGCAGTTGTTGCTTATGAGGATGGTCAGCCAATGGGTTGCGGTGCGATCAAAGAATACGCTCCAAACAGCATGGAGGTTAAGCGCATGTATACCGTGCCCTCCGGAAGGGGACAAGGGATTGCCAGCAAAGTGCTGAAGGAATTGGAAATATGGGCGGCTGAATTGTGCTACAAAAAGTGCGTATTGGAAACAGGAAAAAGACAACCTGAAGCCATCTCCCTTTACAAAAAGAGTGGATACAAAATCACCCCAAACTATGGACAATATGCGGGGATCGCAAACAGCGTATGTTTCGAAAAAGAAATGAAATAGGCCTATTTGGTTTGAAGTTTTTTATGCACTGTTCTGCCTTCCCTGACGATGATCTCAATCATCTCTTCTATATCCTTTTTTGAAGTCCTGAAATTGACAATGCAACCCCTTAAACAATATTTTTCTTTTACAATGGCATTGGATAAAAACACTTCACCGCCTTGTTGTAATGCATTAAGCAATGCTTCGTTCAATGTATTCAGATAGACTTCCTGATCTTTTTTATTTGGGACATGGTCAATAGGAATATATCTTACCGTGGTGATGCTGAGGTTTTGTGTGACCGCCTCAAGTTCTTCATGGTGTTTAGCCAGTTCAAAAAAGAACCTGGACAGTTGAATGTCTTCGTTGATCATGTTAATATAGCCGCTTCTTCCGACCTGCTGTAAGATCAACCAAACCTTTAATGCCCTGAAACCGCGGGAATTTTGTAGTCCGTATTCATAATAATTCCGGACCGGCGATTCCTCATGACTACTAAAATTATAATATGCCGGATGCGTGCTATAAGTATCGGTCAGGTGCTTTGGGTTTTTTACCAGCGTACAACCCGCTTCAAGCGGACTATACAACCATTTGTGCGGGTCGAGGGCTATCGAATCGGCTTCCCTGATGCCTTCAAATAATGCTTTCCATTCCGGTACGACGGCGGCAGGAATTCCATATGCACCATCAATATGAAACCATAGATCATACATCTTGCATATCGCTGCAATGGCCTGTAGATCATCTACAACACCCGTGCTGACATCGCCTGCCGTACCGACAACAATAAATGGCCGGTAGCCTTCTTTAAGATCGTTTTTAATGCTGGTTTCTAAAAGGGCGCAGTCCATTTTATTATCGGCATCCGTTTCTATCCAACGGATGGATTTTGATCCATGACCAAACAGAACGGATGCCTTTTCTATCCACGTATGCGTGGTTTTTGAACAATAGATCATCAATCCCGAAGCTGAGCCTGCGATGCCATCTTCTTTTAGGGAATGAGGTGCTTTAGCTGTTCGTGCAGCTAAAAAGGCAGTGAAGTTGGCCATATTGCCGCCGCTGACTAACAGGCCACCATAGCCAGGAGAAACGCCAATAAATTCCGCCAGCCATTGCACGGTTTGCTTTTCAATTTCCGTTGCCATGGGGCTCAATATTTGTGCGCCAACATTCGGGTTAACGGCAGCTGCGAGCAGATCAGCTAAGGCGCCCAGCGGAGCGGGAGATGAAGTGATATAGCCCAGGAATTTAGGGTGGCCATTGAGCAGCGAATGGCTAAGCAGCAGGTCTGTGGCTTTGGCAAGTATTTCATCTGCTGGTCTGCCCCGTTCCGGCAAAGCAGCAGTGCCGATCATTTCCTGCAATAGTTTGGCCGATGCTCCGGTAGTAACGGGCTTTTTTTCGATCGTATCGAAGAAGTCTGAAATCGAATCGATGAGCTGGTAACCCATCCTTCTGAATTCCTCTTTGCTTATTTCAATTGGTGTTTCACGGTTCTTTGTCATATCGTAGTCATTTTCCTGTGTTATAACGTAGGTGTGAAGGATTTCTCCCGGCAAAAATAATTTTTATTGATATCATTCCATTCATCGGGAGCCCATCATCACAACTAAATTTTGTTTTTTATTCTGTATCCGTTATCTTAATCCCGCATCGCATTCGTTCAACAAACCGGAGTCCGGACATAACCTTGCAATATGAAAAGAAGATCGTTTATCCAAAATGCAGCTGCCATTTCAGCATTTACCATTTTAAAACCGGGGATCGTTTTTGTCACAAGGAACAACACTGCCATCCGGATCGGGATCATCGGATGCGGAGGCCGGGGTACCGCGGTCATCTCCTCCATTTCAGCCAACACCAATACCAATATCACTGCCATGGCGGATCTTT
>DATHGW010000217.1:0-2931 GCA_035317445.1 Puia sp. | reverse complement strand
ATCATGAGGACTTGTTCGGCAAAAAAATTGTCGCTCCTGTACATCAGCGGCCTGAATAGCGAATCGACCGGTTGAGAATGAAGCAGCACGAATGGCACGTTATGGCCGGAGAGCAGTGCCTGGACAACAGCAGACCTGGATGGATCAAGTTCATGGAGCGAATATCCAACGGTATCCTTTAGCAATTCAATGGCAGATTCAACGCCGTAAGTAATAAAAGGTATATCCTGCGAGGCCTTGTTCTCAGATCCCTGCGTAACCTCAAAAACATTTCCATTCATTTTTCTTTTAACAAAAAAATGCCGCATGCCTGTATCGGTTGAAAATCGCAGTTTCCATTCCACTTCGGGAAAGGAATAGATCGATGGGGAGGAAGAAAACCCCTGGTCCTTTGCCGGCTGTTGCTCCTGCGTCCATTTGATCACATTTCCATAGACCGGCAGTGGACTTCTTTCCACCATGTAGTCATCATTATAGTCATCCCAGGACCAACCGGATCCCCAGGCCTGATCCTTCCAGTTCATCGTCAGGATATAGACCGGCTTCTTTGTTCTTTTGAGCAAATCGATCAGGGGTTGACGCGGAAAATCCGGGTGTAATAAACTAGGGTCTCCTGTCGGCAACAGGAATATAGCGGTATCGGTTTCTGCATACCTAATGGCAGGCAAAGAATCACCCAGCCATTTCAGACCGGCATATAAAGAAAACAATTTTGTATTGCTGGCAGGTACAAAATATTTATCATCCTGGTATTGGTACAGGTATTTGTTGTTGGATGGATCGTAAACTGCAATGCCTACATGCGCACCGCGCAGGGACGAATCCTGCAGCAGGCTTATTTGCGGAGCACTGTTGCTGAGTTGTTTTTGAACGGTGCAGGAGGCTAAGAGCAATAGAAGAGCGATTGAGAAGGGTAGATATTTTTGAAGTACCATAGATCAGTTTCTTTCCTGGGCCCGCAGCCAGCGTTCGGGAATTTCATTGCTGCTGGCTTGCAGGTAGTCCTGGTAAGAGCAGGCAATATATTTTTGATCGGGTAATTGCATCCACCAGCGACTCGTCTTCTTGCTTTGCAGAAATGTGGTTTGCACTTCGGCAAAGGCCGTATGGTATTCGATAAAAGAATCCCTTTCATCCAGCCGCGCCTCACGTTTGCCACGGCTCTTTCCATCGACCAGGTACCACAACATTTGTGCGATCTGCCTGGCCGTTAAGTTCTCTTTGTCCTTCTGTGCGTTGAACCCATAGATGCCAATGGTATTGAGGTTCTGACTTAGACCGGCGTATCGCAACAGGGTGCAGGCTTCCTCTCCATTAAAACCATTGGGCGAAACAGCATTGGATGGTGCGAAAGCATGGGCAATGGCGGAAATATCAAAACTGAGCAAATTGGAATTGCGGATCACGGGTTCTATTTCTTCGATATTCGCCTTCACATGGCCGAGACGGAAACAATCGAAACGCAATTTGTCCATGGTTTCAAGCATGCCAGGATGCACATAGTAACTCTGAAAGCCAATATGATTGTAATGCCTGATGTAGTTGGGCTCGCTGGTCAGCATCTCCATCAGGAATTGGTCGCTCTTGTTCAATGAATCAATATTGAGGTCTATCAGCGCATCGACGCAAGCCACTTCCACGATCTTCTTTCGATCGGCATAGGTATAATATTGAGCAAGGGTAAGATCGTGAGATCCGCCCAGGATCACCACCGTCTTGTCGATTTTGGTCAGTTCTGTCACCACGGTTTTGAGCGCGGCATACGTGTCGGCCAGGGTTGCGCCGAATTTGATGTTCCCCACATCAGCGAGTTTAACATCGGGATGCCAGTAATAGAGTTTATAGAATTGTTCACGGATGGCATCCGGGCCATTGTTGCTTTTCTTGTATTTTCCGGCGCCTCTTTCTTCCCCGCATCCAACCAATACGATATCGGCCTGCAAAAGATCCGGGAACTCCTGGTCGTAGGTCATCAACAGTTTACCCACCTGGCCATCCTTATATTCTTCATCGTGCGATAATTCCTGCAAACTGATGGGGTCAAGAAAATCAAGAATATGCAGGTTATACATCATGTGCCGGATATTTCTGGCAAACTTACGGTAAATCAGCGAACCCTTATCTTTGCCGCATGGAGGAACTGCTTCAACAAATAGCATCCTATAAAGAGGAGATCGCATCCATTCGACCCGATGGCGAATCTGCATTGGAGGCTTATCGCATCCGGTTTCTTGGAACCAAGGGCATTGTGAAAAATCTTTTCGCTTCAATGAAAGATGTACCGAACGAAAAGAAAAAAGAATTTGGCCAGATATTAAATGATTTTAAACAATTCGCCGAAGCGAAATACGAAGATTGGAAAGCGTCCGGGTCCGCAAGCGCAGTAACCCCCGCCCCTGACATGGACCTGACCCTGCCGGGCGACCCGCTGCCGCTGGGCAGCAGGCATCCGATCGGTCTCGTCCGGGACGAGATCGTGCACATTTTCGGAAGACTGGGCTTTTCTGTTGCCGAAGGCCCTGAAATAGAAGATGACTGGCACAATTTCACGGCCCTGAACCTTCCCGAAAATCATCCTGCCCGCGACATGCAGGATACTTTTTATATTCATCAAAACCCCGATTGGTTGCTGCGCACCCATACCAGCAGCGTACAGGCGCGGGTGATGGAAAAACAAAAACCCCCCATCAGGATTATTTGCCCCGGCCGTGTATATAGAAATGAAACCATCAGTGCGAGGGCGCATTGTTTCTTTCACCAGACGGAAGGACTATACGTGGATGAACATGTTTCCTTTGCTGACCTCAAGCAGACCCTTTATTTTTTTGTGCAGGAAATGTTTGGCCAGGATGTAAAAGTCCGGTTTCGTCCTTCTTATTTCCCGTTTACCGAACCCAGCGCTGAAATGGATATTAATTGCAGGATATGCGG
>DATHGW010000216.1:0-5317 GCA_035317445.1 Puia sp. | reverse complement strand
CATGGCCATTCAATTGGTCATCAACCGCGAGCTGGGCAGCGCGAGGACCGAAAATTTTATACAGGGCTCATTTATCATCGAAGAACTCACCGCGCTGGTGGAAGATGCCGTACTCAGGGAATTTGACCGGCTGACCGACCGGGGCGGTGTACTGGGTGCAATGGAAAGAATGTACCAGCGCAACAAGATACAGGAGGAAAGCCTTCAATACGAAAGCCTCAAACACAGTGGAGCGTTGCCTGTTGTAGGCGTGAACACTTTCTTAAATAAAAAAGGCAGCCCGACCATTATTCCAAGACAGGTGATCCGTTCGACAACGGAGGAGAAAGACCTCCAGATCTCCAATTTACAGGCGTTTCAACAGCGCAACGGGAAGCTTGCACCCGATCAGTTGAATAAATTAAAAGAAGTGGCGGTTCATAACGGCAATTTGTTTGAGGCGCTGATGGAGACCGTGAAATACTGCTCGCTCGGACAGATCACCCATGCCTTATACGAAGTAGGCGGACAGTACAGGAGGAACATGTAGCGCTACTCAGGGAGTTATCCTAACTTAACATACTCAACCCATCAGTCATGAAAAAGTCATCCATCCTTTCTATTTGCTTTTTCTTCTGTCTACTCAATTCCGCAACCAGCCAAAGCAATCTCTTTGAAGAAAACCAAACATTGCAAATTCAAATAACCGGCGATTACCATACGGTGCTCGATGATCGTGGTGACAATCCATCTGTTCACGCCCTCCGCCTGTCTTATCGTGAAAAAGATAGCACCGAAATAAGTATCCCGGTGGAAATCAGGACCCGGGGCCATTTCCGTAAGTCCAGGGGAAATTGCGCATACCCTCCTTTGTTATTATCCTTTTCGGACAAAGAGAAATTATCCTCCACCATTTTCCGGGGCCAGAAAAAAATGAAACTCGTCGTACCCTGTAAAGAAGATTCCTATGTGGTCAGGGAATGGCTGGTCTACAAATTATATAACCTGGTGACACCGAAAAGTTTCAGGACAAGGCTGGTGCAGGTGCAACTGAACGATCCGAAAAGGAAAAAGCAGCCATCAGCATTTTATGGCTTTTTGATCGAAGATGAAAAAAAGCTGGCGGAAAGAAATCAACAGGTCGTGATCAACAGAAAAGGACTAAGGCCTGAAGAAGTGGAACGCAGCAACTTCCTCAATATGGCCGTATTTGAGTTCATGATCGGCAACACGGATTGGTCTGTCCAATACCTTCAAAATATTAAGTTAGTTGCAGCAGATTCCAATAAGGTTCCAATTGCCGTTCCTTATGATTTCGACCTGGCCGGTATTGTTGGGGCGAGTTACGCTTTGCCGGCAGAAGAATTGCAGTTGGCTTCCGTTCGTGTTCGCCGCTACCGCGGATATTGTATCCGGGACATGAAAACCTTTGACGATGCCATTGCCCTGTTCAACAAATTAAGAACCGGGTTTTATGAGGTCTATACCAATTGTTCCCTGCTTGATCCAAAATACGTTAGGAATACTACCGAATATCTCGATGATTTTTATAAGACCATCAACGATCCCAAAGCGCTGAAGAAAGACTTTGGTTATCCCTGTGATCCGAACGGAACAGGCAATGTGGTGATCAAGGGATTGGGAAATGACTAGGATGGTCAGACTTGGACCGTCGGACCATAAAGGACCTGGCAGTTCCCGCAAAAAAAACTCCGGCGCTGGGTTTTGCCCAGCTTTGCTTTTGAAAGGGGAATATTACACCGGGGACAAATCTTCCGGTTATAAGCCAGCCAGTGTTTCTTTAACTCGTAAGCCTTTTTCCATTTCAGGAAATCGAAACTGTATTGGCGGGCTTCCCTGATGAGTTGCGTCAGTATTTTCGAGGGGAGTTCGCCGATGATGCTTTCCGGATGGAGCCTGATCCTGAACAACACTTCATTCTTGATGATATTGCCAACTCCGGCGAATATATGCTGGTCCATCAGCGCATCGCAAACCAACAGGCCGGGCCGCTCTTTTAGTTTCTTCCTTGCGAGTTTAGGGTCCCATGCATCGTTCATGACATCTTCCTTCCAATCATACACTTCATCGAGGGGCTCTTCGATAAGGGCAACAGAACAGGTATAAAAGTTTAATTCGCCGTTCTTAAAAACAAACCCGAGTCTTGGTTTGATGTCACGGTGCTCGTCTACCCGGTAGCTGCCGAATAACAAAAAATGGATGCGAACCGTAAGTCCTGGAAAGCAAACCAGGAAATGTTTGCCCCAGCTTTTGAAATCTTTGATGGTCAGGTTGAGTAGCCTGTCCTTGTCGACTTTCGTATTTCCATAGACTGCAAGTATTTTTTTGCCTTTGAATTTCTGCACGGCATCTTTCAGGATAACGATAGAGGGGCCTTCGGGCATTGGAATGATTTTTACTATAAATACAA
The DNA here is from genome assembly GCA_035317445.1 of Puia sp. Lineage (GTDB taxonomy): Bacteria > Bacteroidota > Bacteroidia > Chitinophagales > Chitinophagaceae > Puia. The sequence continues at coordinate 2,907 of DATHGW010000216.1, read as the reverse complement.
AACCTGCGCCATGGCGGCCGGCATTTTGGATTCGCGTGCAAAAGAAATTGGTATGAATAATCGGTGGTTGATCGGATGTTCGGGATTTCATTACAAAGATTGGAAGGGTGTTTTCTATCCTGAAAAACTCCCGCAATCCAAATGGTTCAGCCATTATTGCACCCGGTTCAATACACTGGAACTCAACTCAACTTTTTATCGTTTTCCCACGCTGGCCGTACTTCAAAACTGGCATCAAAAAAGTCCGGAGGCATTTACGTTTTCCGTCAAGGCGCCCAGGCTGATCACGCACTATAAGCAATTCAGGGATTGTGCAGCATTACTCCATGATTTTTATTCGACGACCGGGGCGGGGTTAAGAGAAAAATTGGGCGCTGTACTTTTTCAGTTACCCGGAAAAATAATTTACTCCGAAGAAACCCTGCAGCGCATCCTCCAAAGCCTCGATCCGGATTTCACCAATGTCGTGGAATTCCGTCACAGCAGCTGGTGGACTCCGCAGGTATATGAACAAATGGCCGCACGTGCAGTTATTTTTTGCGGAGTAAGCCATCCCCAGTTACCTGATGACATGATTCAGAACAATCCCATAATATACTACAGGTTTCATGGAGTGCCAAGATTGTACTAGGACGAATACGATTCAAAAATCATAAAAGACATGTCATCCCGCCTCAAAAATAATCTGCAATTAAAAAGGGCATATATATATTTCAACAATACTGCGGGAATGGGAGCCATTCACAATGCAGAACAACTGATCTCCGCTATGGGGATTTCTGACAAGATTATTGTTTAATTTGCCGTTTCAAACAGGCCCTGATCAGCATGAATCGAATCATTCCTTGCCTCATCGTTTTTCTCTGTTGGAATTGCGCGCCCAATCCCTATCGTGCATCTAATAAAGTCTATACAAAACAAACAAAGGCCATATCAAAACAATTGCAGCAATTACCTGCTAATTATATTGATCCGTCCGTTCAGTGGATCGGCACGACCAATTTTGACCTGCGCAAGCCCAATTTTGTCATCATCCATCATACCGCGCAAAACAGTTGCGAACAGACCCTGGCCACTTTTACGACGGAGCAATCCAAAGTGAGCGCCCATTATGTGATCTGTAAGGATGGAACAGTACATCACATGCTCAACGATTACCTGCGCGCCTGGCAGGCAGGATTGAGCAAATGGGGAAACAATACCGACATCAATTCGTCGAGCATTGGCATTGAGCTGGACAACAATGGATTTGAGTATTTCACCGAGCCCCAGATTAATAACCTGCTCCTCTTGTTGGATACCCTCAAAAAAAAATACAATATTCCGACGGCGAATTTTATTGGTCATGGCGATATCGCCCCAACGCGGAAAGTAGATCCCAATTGGCGCTTTCCCTGGAGGCTACTCGCTGAACATGGATTTGGGAACTGGTTTACTGAAAGTGCTGATGAGATGGCTGCTCCGCATTTCGATCATTTGCAGGCGCTTCGCATCGTAGGCTTCGATATAAAGGACAGCATTGCGGCGATCAATGCATTCAAAAGACACTGGCTCCAGGATACGACCAGCCCGATACTCAGCGATGGAGACTTGAAAGTGCTTTATCATCTTGCAAAGAACTACTGATAGTAGGCCGGTCTGACGGTCCCCGTCTGACCATAGCGAGTCGCACGGGTCAGACGGGGACCGTCAGACCCGAGGGCAAACTAAAAAACCACCTCGCGGTGGCTTTCCATGATAAGTACTGCTTATATATAATTAATGGGTAGGACTCGGTAAGTCGGCGATGGGAAAATGAATTCCTTCTGCAATTTCTTCTACTATTTTCCGGTTAAAGGCTTCCAGGTCCTTTGGACTCCGGCTGGTGATCAATCCATGATCCGAGACGACTTCAAGATCGGCCCAGGCAGCTCCTGCATTTTCAAGGTCACTTCGAATACTGGGAAAGGAAGTCATGTTGCGGCCTTTCAGCATGCCCGTTTCTATGAGCAATTGGGGACCGTGACAAATGGCCGCGACGGGCTTTCCAGCTTCTAAAAATTGTTGAGCGAAATCCACACAATCCGGATTTACCCGCATTTTGTCGGGATTAATTACCCCGCCGGGTATCAGCAAGGCATCGTAGTTATCTTCGTCGGCATCTTCCAATACCACATCCACCGGCAATTCGATGGACCAATGGTCCTTATCCCAGGCCTTAACCTTTTGTCTTTGCGGCGACACAATATCCACTTTCGCTCCTGCGGCTTCCAGCGCATGTTTTGGGCTGGTAAGCTCCACTTCTTCAAAGCCGTTTTCGGTTAAAATGGCGACCCGTTTTCCCGTTAATGATGCCATAAAAAATATTTTAAGGTCATGATATACATCAATATGGGGAAGCAGTTCAAAAATAATACCATGAAAGCAGGGTGGTCGCGGGCTATCCCCTGCGGGAAAAAGAGGAATGCCCTACTCCTGGAAATTTCTATTACCTTTGCGGTCGTTTTGACACAGGCTGCAATGATGATCATTGCAGGATCTTTTGGCCTAATTCTATATTATTTTGCGTTTTACCGAATTTGATTTTAGTTCAGAATTGCTTGAAGGAATTTCAGCCTCTGGCTATGAAACAGCCACTCCCGTTCAGGAGGCCGTGATCCCACCGATACTGGCAGGCAGAGATATCATTGCTTCCGCGCAGACCGGTACCGGCAAAACCGCCGCTTTCCTGCTGCCCATTATGCATATGCTCCTCAAACACCGGCACGAAGGGCAGGTGAGTGTGCTCGTTATTGTGCCCACGCGTGAACTGGCTCAACAGATCGCTCAACATGTGGAAGCCCTCTCTTATTTTACCAATATCAGTTCCATCGCTGTATACGGCGGAAATGACGGCAGCAATTTTGTCAATGAAAAAAAGGCCCTGCA
>DATHGW010000215.1:0-4441 GCA_035317445.1 Puia sp. | reverse complement strand
TGTCACTTGCGCTCCTCCGCCAATCATAACAAATCCTGCATCCACTGCTACTTGCATCGTATTGAGTCTTCCGTCAACAGAATCACCCCAAACAGCAACTTCAATTTTACCCCCAGAACAAGTCGCTGGCATAAATGAATCGGATATCAACTGTTTCATGATGTTAATATATTTCTGTGAAAAATAAGATTTCGATCTAATGCTAATTTCGCGCTGTATTTCAAAAAAGATATTTTTTAAGATAGCATTTTATTTTACACAAAACATCACCTAATGGTTAACACTTATGCGAGTTTACTCTTGACTAAAATTGGATATAATCAATACTATTCATTTTTTAACAAAATGTATAGAAATATTCAATACCAATTTTCTAAGAGTTTGAACGAAACGTGCAGGGAAAAGAAACGATTGCGCCGGTTAATCAGCCTTTGCTAACACGTACTCGAAAAGGTCTAATCAGCTTGCTTATAGGGGTTGTGGGTGAGGGCGTTGGGGAGTTGGGACATGTGTTTACTTTTTTTTCTTTAATTCCGGAACACCTATTGCAATAGCCATGAGATTTATCAAAATTACAGTTATCCAAAACCGTTGGCTGTCGAGGTCCCGATCGGTCCAATTCTTTAATTCATATAATGCGCCAACCCAGGTACTTTTCCCTTCTGCAATACCAGATGGATCCTTTACGAAGTCCTCGTACATAAAAACGATTTGTGCGTTTAACGGAATTATTAAAGATTGTGGCCAACCCTTTGGAGTTGCCATTTTCTTGCACCTCCGCCGTCTACGGTTATCAAAACAGGCTCCAGTGCACTATCGACCAGCGCCTTAACTCGCGGATTCGAAGTCCTTTTTTCAAGGTAGTTTTTTAATTTCTTGAATTCTTTTTCCCCTTGATATATACAGGCTTTCGGAAAGCCGTTTCCATTAAGCAATCTATCATAGGAATCTAAAATCGTTTGACGACCGGAAAGTATATCCCACCACCCTTCGTATTCTCCAATTCCGTAAATAATCGATAAAACAGGGATAAAAATATTACCGAAGAACTTAAATATTTTCATTTCAGTAGGTGGGTTATATATTATCTCTATTATATAAAAGCAAAAAATAAAAATACCAGTGAGAATAAAATCCAGAATAAACCCAGTTCAAAAAGGCGATGCAAGGCGATAATATCATGGAAGAGGTATTACACTATTAAGTCATGCATCGTTAAAGGCTCTTACGATTTCCAGTAGCTTCGACCAATTCCGATAAATTACTTTTTTGTCCCAGAAGCCAGTCCAAATCTTTCTTAATGAAATCCGTCAAAGTGGGGTCATAACCAGGTTTTCCGACGAGCGCCAGTTGCCGTTGGTAAGACATCTCTACTTCGGTTATTCTTTGTTCAATTTCTCGTACTGTCATAGTATAGCTATTTAGACTGAGGGTTCAATTATCTAAAACTCGTGATTATTTCCTTTCAAGTTCAAATGTGCATAAAATAAATGACCCGGCCGACCTGACTGATCAGGATCTGCGCGGGTAATTGCCATATGAAAATGAAAATAGGGAAAGCCAACGTTATGAGATCCTTCACCATACCACTAGGACAATCAAACCAAGATCGTGGCTGCATAGGGTATTCAAATTGAAAAAAAAGGCGGGTTTCCCCGCCATAACCAAAAACTACCTGAGAAAACAACTATTGTATTATTCTTTATATAGACAAGTTTTATGGTAAAATGGACTATCCAAAAAAGCCGCAAGGCAAAATATTTTTTTAACCTTTATCTCCTGGCCCTAAAAAACATGGATGCTGCCAGGGTAAGATAGAAAAAACAGATCATGATCCAGGGAAGCCAAGGATTATGTTGACGAACGGGTTTGGGAACAGGCGGCCGCCAGGACTGGCTGTAACCGCCCCGGACAATGAACTCGATCCCATCCTCGGTCAAGGCAAGTTCCAAACCTTCCGGTCCTACCCCCATCCGGATGACTCCATCATCCAGTAACAGATCACGCAGCAGAACAAATTCCCAGGGATCGAGCCCCTGCCCGACCTGATCGAAGTCTTCCGGAGTCATCTTTCCTTCCGCGCTGCTTAAAAAAGCCCGGAGCAAGCCATCCAACTTTTCCTCCACAACGGGACCGGTAATGATTTGTTCCATACGATAACTCCTTTTGGTATGGTTTCCGCGGATATGGACGATGATTGGACGGCCGGCTGATGGCCAGCTCCTAAGTGGTAAAAAAGGTTTCGAGAATCCCGCCCTGGGAAATGGGTGACCCCTGGGCATGTCGGAATGAGTGTGGGATAAATATATAAAGAAAAACGGGAAGTGCAAATGATACCGGCGATAATAATTTCTGATCTATATCAGGCAAATAAGCTCCAATGGATATGAAGTGCGCCGGTAATAATTGCCGCAATCAGAAGGTCTTTATTTAGAAATTTCATGCGCAACAGTTTCCTGGCCAGGGTAGTCTGGTTGCGTACCGTTTTCTCGCTGACGCCAAGCAGGGCCGCAATCTCGCTGTTTTTCATTTCTTCAATATAGGAGAGTTTAAAGATCTCCCCGCAACGCTCCGGAAGTTTGTCAATTTCAGCATATATTTTCATGATCAGCCGTTCGGTCTCTGAATCCGTTTCCACCGGTCCCATATTGAATTCATTGCTTAATTCCTGCAGTCTTTTCATCTTCTCGGACTCCATCCTGTTGCGACGCCATTCATCCATGAAGGCGTTTTTTGCCGTTACATGCAAAAAAGCGATCAGATTTTCCCTGGTTTTGAAATTCCCTCGAAGGTTCCAGCACTTCAAAAATGTTTTGGAAGTAATATCCTCTGCTTCTGCCGGGTTCCTGAGTAACCGGTTTGTATAATTGAAAACCATGCTAAAATATGTCCTGAAGAGCACGGAGAACGCAGCCCTATCGCCGCGGTTGAACGCTTCCAGGATATCGTCCATGTTTTCTCCGCTCATGTCATGCAACTTAATCCAAACTTTAGTTTATGCAAAAAGGCCACCAGCCTTATTTTAGGCGTACATAGTTTCACTTATGACGATAATTCGAATAAAACGAACGAGACGTGAAATTGTCCCGGCTCAAACTGAAGATTATTTTTCGTTTTCAGAAATAAACCCGGCCATTATCCGATGCGATTGTAACAGGGAAGACTAATTTAGATGAGCCCTCAAAGTATGCTGCAATTTGCGCTGGACCGACTGGACGAAATCATCACGGAAGAACTCAATCCCCTGTCTTCTGCGATCTCTTCCCTGAATAAGGAAGGAGCCGTCTTTTACATCGCGAAAGTTAAGGAAGAGACGGGCGCGATCAGGAAATTTCTCTGGGGCAGGCTACAGGAAATTCAAAGCAAGGAACAGATCCGGATCCTGGCCATGCAATACCAGGAATCCATCACTTACCTGCTGGGTGAAGTGCAGGGATACCGGTCTCAATCAGGTGCAAATCAGCGTGTCCTGGGCTCGTTGTATGACGATGTAGAGAACCACTTAAAACAATCCCTTGCTTTTATCCAAAGACATTTTTCGGTCTGGATCGTCAATGTTGACGCTACCAACAATACTTATTTACATGTCTCACTCAATGAACCTGAACTGTCTGCGTTTTTTTGCGCCCTGGTCGACTCCGGCATCATCATCAATCAAACCTATACAAGTCTTTTTGAATTTGTCGCGCCTATATTGGCTACCCGGCACAAAAAGGGTCTGACTGCAGGCAGTATGCTCAAAAGCAAGGATAAGCTGACCGCTGACATGAAACAAAAGTTAAAGGACCTGCTGATGGAGATGTCCAGGCAGATGGTCAATTATTAATTCCCGCCTATTTCCCTGTCGCTTCCCTGAAAGGCTGTGCTGAAAAAAGGAAATTCAAACACAATTCCCCCAGCATGGAATTACTGCTTGATTTCCTTCATTCCATTCATCCCTTACCTGACGAGCTGCGGGAACAGTTGGCCTGCATTCTCCGGAGAAAGTCTTTTCGTCGAAAAGAATTTTTGCTCCGGGCCGGCCATGTTTCACGCTGCATTTATTTTATTGAAGAAGGGCTTGTCCGCTGCTTTTACATGCTGGGTGACAAAGATATTTCTGCCTGGTTTATGAAAGAAGGCGATGTAGTCGTTTCGGTCAACAGTTTTTTTGGACAGGTCAAGAGCGCGGAAAGCATCCAGGCGCTGGAAGATACCATCGTACACTATATCAGTTATGATGAACTGGAAGCGTTATACAAAACTTTTCTCTCATTTAATGTAAACGGCAGAAAGCTGCTCACCCACTATTACCGCCTGAGCGAACAGCGTGCCATATCCATGCGATCCATGAAAGCCAGGGACCGTTATGGCTACCTCCTCTCCCACCAACCGGAACTCCTGCAACGAGTACCCAGAAAATTTCTCGCATCCTATCTCGGGTTAACGGAAGCCACACTAA
>DATHGW010000214.1:0-2537 GCA_035317445.1 Puia sp. | reverse complement strand
AACGACCAGGGTTGGTTTGCTGAGAAAAAAGGCCTCCCTGGAAAGCCCGCCGCTGTCCGTGATCACGGATTGACAACGTTGTGTCAAGGCGAGCGTATCGAGATAACCCAACGCTTCACAGACGACAAAATCCACAACCAGCTGATGTTGCTGAATGATTTTTTTTGTGTTTGGGTGCATCGGGAAAAGTACAGGGGTATGCCGGTGAAGTTCGTTCAAAGCGCTGACGATATTTTCGAGGTTACCGATCGCACCGTTATTTTCTGCGCGGTGAATGGTTGCCAGGATAAAAGGTTTTTCGCAATCGATGCCCACCTGCACAGGAGGCCGTGCCAGCGCGATTTCTTTGTACGCGAGCACGGCATCCAGCATCAGGTCTCCGCAATGATAAAGACCAGGCGGTTTTAAATCGGTAGCATAACCTTCTTTGATGAGGTTTTGCATCCCCAGTGCTGTGCAGCAAAAATTGAATCTTGCCATCCGGTCCGCCAGGTAGCGGTTTGTTTCTTCTGGCATACTTTCATCGCCGGTTCTGATCCCAGCCTCAATATGAACCAGTGCCACATTTCTTTTCCGGGCCGCCAGCGCTCCCGCGAGCGTAGTATTCGTATCTCCATAGACAATGATGCCATCCGGCTTTTCACTGACAATAACAGGGTCAATATTGATCAGCATCGTTCCAATCATCTCATTGTGCGACATAGGATTGACAGTCAGTTGTTTTTGCGGCGCCGGGATGTCGAGTTCGTCAAAAAAGATGCGCGACATATTGGCATCAAAATGCTGGCCTGAATGTAAAATGAATCCACCGGTATTATTTTTGGCCAATTCCTTATAAAGCAGGGCAAGTTTGATGAATTGCGGCCTGTTTCCTACGATGTGCATGATTTTCATGAAGATCCTTTTTGGGTCAATGGGTATGCGGGCTCAAAGCTAATTCATTTAAAAAAAAGCACATAACGCAGCCCTTTTTTAAAATAAATCAGTACCTTTGCGCCAAATTTAGAAGTATTTTATCTGGATGTTTTTTTAAAAAATTAGAGATGCCTTATTTGACAAAAGAGAAAAAAGCGAGTTTTTTTGCTGATTTTGGTACGAAGCCCGCCGATACGGGTTCTACGCAGGGACAAATTGCCCTGCTTACTGAACGGATCAACCGGATCTCCGAACACCTGCAAGCCAACAAAAAAGATTTTTCTACCCACCGTGGCCTCATGCAACTGGTCGGCAAGAGAAAGCGCTTACTGACCTACCTCAGTAAACATAACCTGCAGGATTACCGTCAACTGATCGAAAAAATCGGACTTAGAAAATAATTAACTTCCATGCATATAAAAACCATTCCCAACTACGATGCAGTTGGGAATAGTTTTTTGTTTCAGGATAGTTGATCAATCATTTTTTTATCACTGAATTTTGCGATGCTTTCGTTCCTGCCTCAGTCATCCCTGATTCAAAAAAGAGAATTGCTATATGCTTTCACAGCCCATTCAAGTAAGTTTTGATATTGGTGGTGGCCGTTTGGTCACCATTGAAACAGGCAAATTGGCCCGCCAGGCCGACGGTGCAGTTACCGTTCGCCAGGGAAATTGTATTTTACTGGCAACGGTCGTTGCCAACAAAGAACCCAAAGAGGGCCAGGATTTCTTCCCTTTGTCTGTCGACTACCAGGAGAAATTCGCTTCTGCGGGACGCATCCCGGGATCTTTCTTTAAGAGAGAAGCCAGGTTAAATGATTACGAGATCCTGACCAGCCGCCTGGTGGATCGCGCTTTGCGCCCCTTATTCCCCGAAGATTATTTATGTGATGTTCAAGTGCTCATCAGCCTTATTTCCAGCGATATTGAAGTTATGCCCGACGCATTGGCCTGTCTCGCCGCTTCAGCCGCTTTGGCGGTTTCGGATATTCCCGTCAAAGAGATCATCAGTGAAGTGCGGATCGCCCGGGTAGATGGAAAATTCATTGTCAACCCAAGCCGGACTGATTTGCTAAAGGCCGATATGGAATTCATGATCGCAGCCACGGAGAAAAACCTGATGATGGTGGAAGGCCAGGCGGCACAATGCGGAGAAGAAGATCTGGTTAAGGCGCTTGAGCTGGCACACGACGCCATCAAAGTACACATCAAAGCTCAGGAGGAACTGCGTTCCAAAGCAGGCGTAACCGGAAAAAGAGAGTACAAAAAACCACCGCAGAACGACGATATCCAGGCAAAGGTCAATGCCTTTAGTAAAGAAAGAGTATACCAGATCTCCAAAGCGGGCAGCAGCAAACACGAACGGAGCGCGGCTTACGATGTGCTGAGAGAGGAGCTGATTGCCAGCCTCGGCGAAGACCTGTCTGATGTAGACAAGAAGCTCGCAAAAAAATATTACGAAGACCTGAAATGGGAAGTGGTACGCAATATGATCCTCGATGACGGCATTCGTTTGGACGGACGAGGACTGGACCAGGTTCGACCGCTGAGCATGGAAATTGATCCCCTGCCCACACCCCACGGTTCTGCATTGTTCACAAGGGGCGAAACACAATCTCT
>DATHGW010000213.1:0-13655 GCA_035317445.1 Puia sp. | reverse complement strand
ATTCAACGAGGAATTGTCCGATAAGCGAACTTTTTTCTGCTCCCGCTACTTTCCGGATACCTACTTCCTTGGCGCGCTTTTCGCTCCTTGCGGTCGAGAGGTTCATGAAGTTGATGCAAGCGATCAGCAATATAAATGCTGCGATGATGGAAAACACGCGCACCGTGGAAATTCGTCCGCCGGCAGGCTTGCCATTTTCAAACTTTGAATACAAGTGCATCTTACTGACCGGATATAGAAACACCTCTGTTTTTGATTTGAAGTCGGCATGTTTGATCACGATATCTTTGACCTTTGCATTGGCCGTTTCGAGGGAGGTATTGGGCTTGAGCAGAACCATCGTGGTGGTAGAATTGTTGCCCCAGGAACTATCGCTCCACCCCCTTTCTACCATATATGACCAGGGTAATAAGAATTCAAAATCGAATGACGTGTTATTCGGAAGGTCTTTCATCAGGCCCGTGACCGTAAAATTGTCCCGGTTATCAATCTTAACCGTCTTATTCATCGGATCAGCATTGCCGAATAATTTTTTTGAAAGCTTTTGGGTGATCACAATGGAATTGGGATTGTTCAGCGCAGTTTGGCTATTCCCTTTCAACATAGGAAAGCCGAACATGGTGAGTAATCCGGGATCCGCCATCGTGCCGCCAGCCTTCAGACTTTTGTCACCAATAGAAAACAATAACGTTTGGCCCCAATTGACCCTTGCGGCATCTTCTATTTCAGGATAATCCTTTTTTAATGTGGGCGCCATGATTTTTGGCGTATTGTCCCAGCACTGGATCTTGCCATCAAATACATCCCTGTTCCATGCCGTGTAAAGCCGGTCACTTTTCTCATAGAAACGGTCATAGCTGATTTCATTTTGGATCCAGAGCAGGATCAAAATGGCGCTTGCCATGCCAATGGCCAGGCCAACAACGTTAATTGCAGTAAACCCTTTTCTTTTCCAAAGATTCCGAAATGCGGTCTTAAAATAATTCCTGAGCATGGTAACATTATTTTATTTGTCTTATTCTGTTCTCAAATTCTTGACAGGATTGGTCAATGCTGCTCTGATAGCCTGGAAACTGATGGTAAACAACGCGATGAGGACGGCCATTATGCCGGCGACAACAAAAACCCACCAACTGATCTGGACGCGGTAGGCATAATTCTGCAACCATTGATGCATGACCCACCAGGAGAGGGGGAAGGCGATCAGTCCCGAAACAAATACCAACTGCATAAAATCTTTTGAAAGCAGGCGGGTAATACGCGAAACCGAGGCGCCCAGCACTTTGCGGATGCCGATCTCTTTTGTTCTTCTTTCCGCCGTGTAGGCGGCCAGTCCGAATAAACCCAGGCAGGAAATGACGATAGCGAGCGAAGCAAATACCCGCGACAATTTGCTGATCAGCATTTCGGTTTTAAACTGGTTATTGAAATCTGTATCCACGAAACGATAGTCGAAAGGGTAGCCAGGATTATTTACCTTCATCACCTTTTCTATTTTTGCCAGGGCATCTTCTGTTTTCCCTTTCTGATTCAGTTTTATATAGACATAATTAGCCCATTCGGGTTTACAATAAAAAATGAGCGGGTCACTTTTCCCATACATGTCTCCGTAAACAAAATCTTTCACGACGCCCACGACATGGTATGAAGTCGTATCCTGCCTGATGACCTCTCCAACAGGATTTTCTTTTCCCATTAAATGAGCGAGTGTTTCGTTGATGATAAAACTCATGCTGTCCTGTGCTGCGACAGGTTTAAAATTCCTGCCGTACTTCAGGTGCAGGCCGGTGGTGGGAAGATATTCGGGATCGATGCCATCCTGGGTAATGAGTATTTCTTGTTGGGATCTTTGCCCTGCCAGCTATAATTGCTGGAGCTGCTTCCCATCCAGAGCATCCCGAGATTTGCTAAGGCGGCATTTTCAACATGACCAGTAGCCAGCAGGTCCTGCCTGATGGCAGTAAAATGTTTTTGCATACCGCCCTGCACCGACATCTGCAAAAGGTTATCCTTATTATAACCCAGTTCCCTGTTCTTCACATGTTGTATTTGCTGATAGATGATGATCGTGCTGATGATGAGGACGATGGAGATGGTAAATTGCAACACCACCAATCCTTTGCGGATGAGAGACGCACTGCCACTTTTAATCCTGATGCCCTTGAAAACAGAAATGGGGTTAAAGGATGAAAGATACAGCGCCGGATAGCTGCCGGCGATCAATCCGCAGATTAGCACAATGAGTAATAGTGAGACAATATGTGTAGGGTCGGCAAGATGAAGGGAAAGTTGTTTTTCAACCAACGTGTTAAAGGATGGCAATATCAGCAGGAGCATCAACAAGGACAGCAGCACGGATAAAAGGGACATGAATATGGCTTCGCCGATGAATTGTGCAATCAGCATTTTTTTTGCGGCGCCCAATACTTTTCTAACGCCCACTTCACGTGCTCTTTTTTCCGAGCGGGCTGTTGCGAGGTTCATGAAGTTAATGCAGGCGATCAACAGAATGATCCAGGCAATAACGCTGAACATACGAACGTATTGAATGCGTCCCCCGGTTTGCTTCCCTTCCTCAAAATTGTTGCGCAGGCGCCAGTCATTCATGCTCAGCAGGAATGGCCGCGCAACCGATTCAGGCGATTTGGTTTGAATATAACCGTATATTTTTTTATTGATCGTAGCAGCTGATGTAGCTGGCGCCAGTTCTACAAAGGTCTGAATGCCATTTGATCCCCAGTCTTTCAGCCAATCATTCTTCTTAAAATAAATCTCAAATGGAGCGATCCATTCAAACTGGATGGTAGAATTTTCAGGAATATCTTTTATAACGCCGGTGATGACAAAGTTTTCCTTGTTGTCGACTTTGAGGATCTTGCCAATGATATTTTTGTCATTTCCGAAGAATTTCTTTGCCATTTTTTCGCTGATCACCAGGGAATTCAGCTGGGAAAACACATTGGCAGCTTTTCCCTGCGCAAATGGGAGGGTCAATATGCTGAGTATGGATGAGTCGGCATAAAACCCCTTTTCATAAAGCGATTTATCTCCCAGGCTGAACAAAAGCGTTTCCTGCCAGTTCGTCCGCGCACTGTTCAGCACGCCGGGGATATCTGTTTTCATGCCCGGGGCCAGCAGACCCGGGGTAGCGCCGAACGTATAGTTCTTGCCATCATAGTGCTGGTTTTCCAATACCTGATAAATGCGCTCTTTTTTTACATTTTGGTGATCATAGGTGACCTCATCTTCGACCCATAAAAAGATAAGACCGGCGCAGGTAATGCCAATGGCCAGGCCAAAAATATTCAGAAAACTATAGGTCTTGTTTTTCCAGAGGTTCCGGATGGTCGTTTTCAAATAATTTTTGAACATAAGGTCTTAATTTAATCCTCCATGTGGCATTACTGTTTATAGTCGGCTAAATAGTCAAATTGTTGCACGTATAGGCGGGTGCTCCCGGTTAGGCGTCCTACAGACGTCCAGGACACCTTAATTTGCAGCCTCTTTTTATTGCGTAGTAGTAAGTGTATTAAAATAATTAATCCGTCAGCGCATGGAATAGATTTTCCAGGAGCTGACGGTTTTATCGGGCAGGGAAGAAATGATCAGCATCGGTGACGATCGTCATTAAACCAGGATATTTTCCGTTACCGTTTGTCCATCCAGCATACGAATGATGCGGTGGCTGTAACGGGAATCGTGTTCAGAGTGTGTTACCATGATGATGGTTGTACCCTGTTCATTCAAATCCGTTAAAAGCTGCATCACTTCATTCCCGTTCGACGAATCCAGGTTACCTGTAGGCTCATCCGCCAGGATTAGTTTTGGATTATTCACCACAGCACGGGCAACGGCAACACGCTGTTGCTGACCACCTGAAAGCTGTTGGGGATAATGGTTCCGGCGATGCATGATCTGCATCTTATCCAGTACCGCTTCCACGCGTTTTTTTCTTTCGTCGCCTTTCACGCCAAGATAAATCAACGGCAATTCAACATTTTCAAATACTGTTAATTCATCAATGAGGTTGAAACTCTGGAATACAAAGCCGATATTCTTCTTGCGTAGGTCGGCTCTTTTGCGTTCATTGAAATGCGCCACTTCAATTCCGTTGAACAGGAAACTTCCTTCATCGGGATCGTCCAGTAAACCCAGGATGTTAAGCAAGGTAGATTTTCCACAGCCTGACGGTCCCATCACTGCCACAAATTCGCCTTCCTTTACGTCGAAAGTCAACTTATTCAGCGCGATGGTTTCCACTTCTTCGGTTCTGTAGATTTTCTCGAGGTTGGTGATCTTGATCATTTATTGTTTATTTATGGTGATAATTTAAGAGACCTGGTAAATGATTTGTTTTAGATCTGCGACAGAAAAAAATGCGTAATGGGCAAAACCATCATGATGTCTTCTGCAGCTTCCGCTTCCTTTGCTACCGGTATTTCCCTGATCTTGTCTTTACGAACAGGATCATGGCTGTTCTTGTTGTTATTATTTGACAAGGCTATCAGGCTTATACAAAAAAGAATGCTGGTTAGGTAAATAATTTTCTTTCTCATAATGAATCGGTTTATTGACGCTTATTCTTTTTTCAGAACGAGTTCCTGCATATTTCCATAGTTTTCGTAACTGCTGGTAACGACCTTATCCCCGGGCTTAAGTCCCTGCAATACCTCGTAGTAATCAGTATTCTGGTTGCCCAGCTGAATGTCCACTTTGTAAGCCGTCTTACCATTTTCGGCTACTTTAAAGATCCAGTTTCCGCCGGTCTGTTGGTAAAATCCTCCCCTTGGAACCAATACGGCCTGCCTTTCATCGCTTAAGGCAAGGAAGATCTGCAAGGTCTGACCGCGGCGAATATTCGGCGGTGCCTTACCTACAAATTCCATATCCACGTTAAAGATACCGCTGGTGGTCACTTCTGTGAAGACTTTATAGATCTTCAAATAAAAAGTATCGTTGTTGAAGGCAAACCAGCCTTTGAGCCCGGCATAGATCCTGGCGATATAGTGCTGGTCCACATCCACCCGGATCTTGTAGCCACTTTTCAGCACGTCGATCTGTCCAAGCCGCTGACCCTGGCTTTTTTGCTCGCCGATTTCTGCATTGAGTGCCGTAAGCTGGCCATCGATGGGCGACCGCACGATCAGGTCACCTACTTTTCTGTTCATGATCCCCAGCGCATTCTGGGCTCCTTCCAGCGTTTGTTTAGTCTGGATCAGCTGTTGTTGATTGGATATAGAATCCTGTTGCAGGATCTGGTCGATCAGTTTCTTTTTCTGCAACTGGTAATTGTAATTGTTTTCAGCCGATTTGAATTCCTGGGAGCCGATTACCTTCTGCTCATACAGGTGCTTATCGAGCAAATAAATGCGTTCTGCTTCTTTCAACGTGCTTTCTGCATCTGTTTCCTGCGTTCTCTTGGTCACGGTATTTTGTAGTGCGGCATTGCGCGCGATCTGCATTTGCGTAAGGTTATTATAAACAGCCGTCTGCTGGGTTACCAGTTGTAATTCCAGGTTGGTATTTGACATGCGCAGGATGGGGTCTCCCTTCTTCATGACCGCTCCGTCCTCCACAAATTTTTCTTCCACCCGTCCTCCTTCCAAGGCATCCAGGTAAATGCTGGTATAGGGTAACACGACGCCATTGCGGGGGATGGTTTCCTGGAAACTGCCCTTCGTGACTTCACTGATGGTAATGCGTTCTGTATCGACATTCAACCTTGATTTTCCCGAAGTAAAATAATAGCTGCCACCAATCAATAATACAAGCGCCACGATGCCCCCGATGGTTAAGAGTCTCTTGGTCGTCCAAGTCTTTTTCTTGCGAATAATATCTACCATTGCTGTTTTTTTTGAAAGTTCAATAAAATCACCCGATATAAAAATACCCGGTGATTTATTCTACTACTACATAAGACAATTTAATACCAGCATTCTATCAATCACATGCCAGAATTGTAATATTCATGATATACAGCATTTTAAGTGGTCAAAATGTACGAATTAGTTCGTTTCCGATACACAAACTGTCCGGTTTTGATACAGTGCATCTAATGCCTAAATTCGCATAAAAAATTAACTGCCACCCTATTACATTTAAGGTATCATTGTGGCAATGATATGTTGCATAAGACGGATAAATTTTTTTATTAGTTACATATGGTCCTGAAAAACGCCTCTATTCTTGTTATTGACGATGATACCGATGTTTTGACCGCCGTAAGGTTACTGCTCAAAACCGAGGCCGCGGATGTCGTAACTGAAAAAAACCCTGAAAACCTGCGAACCCAGCTTTTAAAGAAGCCTTTTGACTTGGTGCTGCTGGACATGAATTTCAACAGCTCCATCAATACCGGCAATGAGGGCATTTTCTGGCTGAAGAAGATCCGTGAATTCGGGTCGGAAGCGGCTGTTGTCATGATTACCGCATATGGAGATATCGACTTGGCTGTGAGGTCACTAAAGGAGGGCGCCGCCGACTTTGTGGTAAAACCCTGGCACAATGAAAGACTGATCGCCACCATTAAAGAGGCCTTGAAGAAAAACGAGGCCAGCAGGAACAATACGGGCTTTTCGATGGCAAAGGATTCCATTATTGGATCTGAGTTGATTGGTGAGTCGGAAGTCATGAAGGATATTTTTTATAAGATTGAAAAAATTGCCCCAACCGATGCCAATATCCTGATCCTTGGAGAGAATGGCACAGGGAAGGACCTCATTGCCAAAGCCATTCACCAGAAATCGCTCCGGGCAGACAAATCATATATTAAAGTAGATGTGGGGGCGCTCACGGAGAGTCTTTTTGAAAGCGAACTCTTTGGGCATAAGAAGGGGGCTTTTACTGATGCAAGGGAAGACCGGGTTGGCCGTTTTGAAGCGGCCAATGAGGGAACCCTTTTCCTGGATGAGATCGGCAACATTTCCCTTCATCAGCAATCCAAGCTGCTGTCGGTTCTGCAAAACCGGCAAATCATCCGTCTGGGTACCAATCAGCCGGTGTCGATTGACATCCGCCTGCTTTGTGCAACCAACCTTCCATTACAGGAACTGGCCAACGAAAGCAGGTTCCGGAAGGACCTGATCTATAGGATCAATACCGTGGAGATCATGGTTCCACCCTTGCGTAAGCGGGTGGAGGACATTGTGCTTCTGGCTAAACATTTTGCCCGCATTTACGCGGGAAAGTATATGAAGCCCGCCAATGATTTCGATATGAAGGCGCTGGAAAAATTACGGTCTTACCATTATCCCGGTAACGTGCGTGAGTTGCAGTATACAATCGAAAGAGCCGTTATTATGTCTGAAGGAGATATGCTCAGGGCAGCCGATCTTATTTTTTCTCCCATGGAATCGATCAAGGATATGCCCGAAGAGACAGAGGACTTCAAATTAAGCACCATCGAGAAAAACACCATCCTCCTGGTGATCGAAAAGCACAATGGAAATATTTCAAAGGCAGCCAAAGAACTCGGATTAACCCGCACGGCCTTATACCGTCGCTTAAGTAAATATGATATTTGAACGTTACCACGGGCGTATACTCATTAGGGTTGTGCTGATGTTTATCACGCTCAGCTGCGCTTCTTTTATATTCGTTAAGGGAAAGGGCTGGTTCATTTATCTCGCCATTGTGGTCCCCATCATTATTTTCCAGCTCATTGATTTTTATCGTTTTCACCGGAAAGCGCAGGATGAGGTGGAGCAGTTTGTAGAATCGATCCATTACCGGGATTTTTCCAGGTATTTTGATGTAAAGCATGCCCCGCTTGAATTGCAACCCCTTCGAAAGGGCTTCAATGAGATCAACTCCACTTTTAAAGTGATTAGCAAGGAAAAAGAAACACAATATCAATACCTGCAAAAGATATTGGAACTGGTTGATACAGGTATCCTTTCCTATGAGCATAAAACAGGCGAGATAGGCTGGATGAATGAATCATTCAAAAGAATTTTAGGCATCCCTTACCTGAAGACTATTCATTCGCTGGCGAGGCGGGATGACCTGCTGTATCATGAAGTACTGAGTCTGCGGCCGGGCGAAAATAAGATCGTGTCCATTGCCAAAGATAACAGCTCGTTCAAGGCCCTGCTTTCGGCAACGGCGTTCCAAACCGACAATAAGGTGTATAAACTGATCGCTTTTCAGAACGTGAATGAAGCCCTTGATGAAACCGAAGCAAGAGCCTGGCAAAAACTCCTTAGCGTAATGACCCACGAGATCATGAATTCTGTGGCGCCCATTTCTTCCCTCGCGGAAACCATGTTGAACCGGTTGCATAAGTCCGTTAGTTACCTCAAGGACCAGCCTGCTGCGATCGAGGACCTTGAGTTGGGGATCGATACCATCAGGAGAAGGAGCGAGGGATTGCTGAAATTTGCTGAAACATACCGGAACCTGAACAAGATAACGTCGCCAAGTCTTAAAAAAATGTATGTGCGTGATTTGTTTGAGAACCTGCACCACCTCATGCAACCCACGCTGCAACAGAAAAACATTGAGCTGGAAATTCTGTTGAAGGACCCTGATCTTTCGCTTGAAGTCGACCCCAGCCTGGTAGAGCAGGTGCTCATCAATTTACTGGTCAACGCTATAGAAGCCGTCAAAGACAAGCCCTACCCGCGCATCATCCTCTCTGCATCGATGGGTGTAACGAACCACAAAACCAGCATGAAGGTTACTGATAATGGCACGGGCATTTCCGCGGAGTTGATGGATAAGATCTTCATCCCGTTCTTCAGTACCAGGAAAAACGGCAGTGGCATTGGACTCAGTCTGTGTAAACAAATTATGATGCTCCACAAAGGAAATATCCAGGTACAGTCTATTGAGGGTGGAGGGACAGCCTTTCTGTTAAATTTCTGATTGTTTAGTTGTGTTGAATAAGTTGAATAGTTGATAAGTTGACTGGTTTAACTAATCAACCAATCAACTCAAACCTCAGAGATCCATCTCTTAAACGAAGACGAATTCTCCTGGCTGACGATGATCTCTTCGTTGACCGGAAGCAGAAGTTCCACGCTGAGTTTGCTTCGGTCAAGCGGTTTGAAGCGTTTGACATAATTGGCATTGATGATGTATTTCCTGTTCGCCCGGTAAAAAAGGTTCCTGTCCAATTCTTCTTCCAGTTCACTCAGGTTGTTTTTCTCCGCCAGGTATTTCCGGTTGTCCTTATCTACCAGGAATACAAGTTTATGTTCCGTAAAGAAATAGACGACATCCTCCACCCGCACCGTCTGAAATTCCATTCCCCGTTTTACAAGGATCCTTGATTTTTTCCTGTCGTGGTTGTTCAGGAACTCAAGCAATGCGGAATGGTTATTCACAAAATAATTTTGCAGGTTTTTATATTTGCGGATCGCATTCTTCAGTTTGTCCTGGCTCACCGGCTTCAGCAGATAGTCAATACTGTTATAGTTGAATGCCTGTGTCAGGTATTTATCGTATGCGGTAATGAAAATGACCGGACAGGTAATGTTGATCGATTTAAATATATTGAAGGATAGCCCGTCTGATAGTTGGATGTCCATCAGGATCAGGTCAGGCTGTGGATTTTGGCTTAGCCAACGGATACTTTCATCTACACTGCTGCAGGCAGCTATGATCTGGATGTTCTCATCAATTTCCCACAATTCTTCGGCAAGGCTTTCAAAGGCAGGCTTTTCGTCTTCAATGATCAGCAGTTTCATAATTTAAAATTTTAGGATGGGTAATTTGACAGTAAAAAATTTGAAATTGTTTTCTATGATGATGTTTCTTTTAGTGATCAGTTTGTACCGGTTGTCCAGGTTGTTCAAACCGATTTTTGAAGTCGGCGGCGCATAATTTTTTGGTTTGATGGCATTGCGGATAATAACAAAGTTTGAAGAAACCGAGACGTTGATGGTCATGGGACTGGCATCCGTAAAATCGTTGTGCTTGATGGCGTTTTCCACAAGCGCCTGCATGGAGATCGGCGGTATCAGGAAGTCTTCAGCCGCCAGGTCGTTAATTTCTATTTCCATGTTCACCGCCTCACTGAACCGGATCTTGAGCAGGTAAAAATAGTTGCTGATGAATTCAACCTCTTCGCGCAACAACACCAGATCTTTTTCCTTATTGCCCAAAATGTACCTGTACACTTTGGCCAGCGTGTCATTGTACAACCTTGCGCTTTGTGGATCCCGGGTGATCAGGAAAGAAAGGGTATTGAGGGAATTAAAGATAAAATGGGGGTCGATCTGATTCTTGAGCGCTTCCAGTTCGGCCTGGGCCTTCGCAATATTCAATTGTTCGGCCCGGGTGAGGTTGACTTCGCGCTCTTTATTCAGGTAGACGATCTCGTAAATATTCGTGATAAAAATCGCCGAAATGATGATGATCAATGCCGTGAAGGCGATGGGTGACCAGGAACTATAAACTTCCCTGGAAAAAATCTTCCAGGTATAGAGCAACAATACTGAGACCAGGCCGGAATAAACAATGTTGGCAAAGAAGAGCGACCAGATGATCTTGTAATATTGATTGTAACGCCACTCGTATTTATTGCGGATGAAATGCATCAGCCAGACATTTCCCTGCCAAATGATCCATGCGATCAGGATAAAGTAGGCGTAGCAGATGACCAGTTCAAAGGAAGTGTAGCGGTCATTGGAAATGAGGGCGGCCATATTGGGAATGAGGATTCCCAGCAAGGGGATACAAATGAGCCTGACAGTCCGGTCGTGTAAGAATTCGTCCCTGTTCATATCAGTTGAGTTTGGGCAATATCGGCTTCGGTTACTAAATTTCTGGCCTCGGAAAACCGTGTAGTAGAAGAGATAGCAAGTAGTCAATTTAAGACCGGATAAAAAAGTTAATTGTTATAAGCGGAAATTTTATGTAGTTGAAATTATCCGCCATCTGTAGGAAATAAAAAGGGCTTGAAGGAATCAGCAGCAGATTTTGCAGCAAGGATCAAAAAAATTAAACAGGACGTAAGAAATGGTCAAATAAGAAGGATATTCTGAATAAATTCTAAGAAAATGTAAAAGTGGAGCGCGATGCCCAGCTTCAGTATAACGTAACCGGAACATCCGGTCGTCGGTTTACATTTTAGATTCTACATTTTACATTTCCTCAATAGTCATCTTCAGCATACATTGTCCTGGCGGTTCCGCTCAGGGTATACTTGTTGTCCGGATCGTCGGTAAAGGTTGCTTCCAGGTAAATGCTGTCTGCGATATTACCCGTCTTTGATCTGCCGCCCTTACGCATAATTTTGCCGTTGGTAATTTTTACCTGGATGTCGTAGTATTCATTTTGGGCGTTGTTCGTCTCAAAAGTCAGCGCCTTGTAATCCGCCCGGGCCTTACATTTGAATGACCAGGTGTTTTGCAGGTCATCGACCCAGATCGAGTCCTTATTGTCGGAGGTATTATAGGTGGCTATTTTAACGTGTGTACCCAATAAATCATTGTCACCCAGTTTGAAGGTTACCCACCATTCATTAGCGACGGGGGCTGCCGCTGTGACGCCCACATCCGGCAAATTCTTTGAACATCCTGTCATGAGTGCGAAGAAGAAGGTCGCTATTGGAATTATTTTTTTCATAATCATTGCTTTGGTCTTTATGAATGCTTTATTGTTTTTGCCAGTTCCTGGATGAATTGTTAATGCCTTGGGCCGGGATACTCACCACATAAATCAGGTGTCCTGTAACATCGAGCGTGCCGGTTCCGCTCAGTTCCCCGAAGGCAGTGGCTTGAGACGGCATCGTGATGTTGGCGCCGTCCAGACATACAAAAATGCAGGGGATGACAGTTGCCCCGCTCCAGCAATTATCTGTTGTATAAACGCCTTCGGCCACTTTGGTCACCGTCGATGTATACGTGCTGCTGCCTACATAGGCGTAGCTTCCTGAAATATCCACGCCGGGATTTTCATGACCTGCTATCACAACCACCGTCCTCGAAACCGAGGAAGAGAATCCGTCCTTATTCACCGCGGAATAGGTGAGAATATATAAACCCGGCGTGTTGACATCTACGGATCCGGAAGTGCTGTATTGTGCGGTTGCTCCGTTCTCGGTAGCGTCAGCGCCGGGGTCCGTAAAGCTGCCGCCTGCCACGACCGACACGATGCCTTCACCCTTCAATTTCAATACAACGTAGTGAGTAACCTTTGAAATGCCCACCTTGTCTGCTGTATTGTGAAACGTGTCTTTGTTGCAGGAGCAAAAAGCAGCAATCACCAAAAAAGAAAGAAGAATTATTTTATTTTTCATGTTAAAGCTTTTGAGTTGTACAATTATTGTTTACCCCACCATACGGGTGTGGTGATGGGCACCTGTGCTGGTGTATTCTTGTTAGTTGATCTTTCCAGGTCGGGAAATACAAGTCGTTTGGGATAATTGTTACCAATAACGGAATTCTTTGCCACGACGAACTGCCCGGGTATATAACTCAGGTCAGTCGAATAGACCGGACTTGATTTGGGAAAACCCGTCCTTGTTCTTTCGAACCAGCCTTCTAAAGCATGCGACCCGGGAAGGGAGGCCCATTTTTGGGTGATGATGGCTTCAATTTTATCGTCAAGTGTGCCGCCAGTTGGATATTCGTAAGCGCCTCCGGGGCCCGTAAACGTGCTGGCATCAAACCCCCAAAATGAAAATGCTGCCTGCACGCCGGCATCATAAAGCGCTTTGGCCTGGTCGCCGCTAAAATACCTCTCCCTGGCTTCGGCCTGCAGAAAATAAGATTCTGCTGTTGAAATAAATTGCACAGGGTCGGTGGGCGCCTGAACGAATACCGCTGCTGTTTTATAAGTGGGGTCAGTTGTGTTCTGAAAATCCCCCTGATGAATCCCGGTTGCTGTACTGCTGCCGAAATAAGAAACAATCCGGGGATCGCTGTTTGCTTTTAGCCAACTCAGGAAAGTGTTGCTCGCGCGAAGGTTATTGGTAGTGTTTAGCGCAAAAATATTAAAGGAATAAAATGGATTTTGTTTGCCCGGCGTTGTGGTAAACTCAGCAACACCTGCATCTTGAGTTAAAAAAGTTGCGCCACTGTTGTACAATGCCACAATGCCATCATGTGCTTCCTGGGGTTTGCTGTTGATCATCCTTAAATACATTTTAAGTTTTAAGGTATTGGCAAAAGCGATCCATTTGCTCATGTCGCCGGCGAACAAATAATCGGTTACTCCAGGCTGTGAGTTGCTCGTGGCGGTAAAGTCCTTGTTCAATGCCGTGTCGATCTCCTTAAGAAGGCTTTCATAAATGCTGTCTCCCGCATTGAATGCAGGTTGCAGCTTGGCTGCTCCCTGTAAGGCTTCGGAATATGGAACCTTATCATAAAGGTCAACCAGCACATGAAAAGTATACGCTTTCATGACCGTGGCCATAAGGAAGAAATTCCAATCACCTGTGCCGGATGATTTGTCGAGGATGAGCTTGTAGTCATTCAGCGCACCCGAATACAGTTCACCATAATTAACATTCAGGTCGGAGCCAGTTGCGTTATAAGAATCCAGGTTGCGGTACTGGGATGAATAGGCGTCTTCGCTGGTAAATTCCGACCAGAGCATGCCCAGAATGGCCAGTTCTCCGCCAACGCTCGACGCAGTAGAGAGTACTGCACCGGGAAACACCAGCTGCGGCGTACCGTTTTCAATCGGCGGATTGTTGGGGCTGTGAT